>JBFLZW010000006.1 GCA_040755755.1 bacterium
CCCAAAGAGGAAGTTTACGGATTAACCTCACAACTGCGACGGGCTGTTGTATCGGTGGCAGCTAATATCGCCGAAGGGTTTAGGAAAAGCAGTAAGGTGGATAAAAAAAGATTCATGAATACAGCTCAAGGCTCACTTGAAGAATGCCGCTATTATTTGATCCTGTCAAAGGATCTTGGCTATGGGGATACTTCAACCTTGATGGGGCAACTTGAATAAGTCAGTAAACTGCTGGAAGCCTATTGCCGATCCATTCCGACTCCTGGCTCCTGACTCCTGACTCCTTTGCCCGAATTGGGCTTTCAGGTTCACCTGGCTAGAACTTATTGGTGCTTGAAAATAAGGTATCCTGAAGCTTCATATTGCCCTCACCCATTAGATCGTGATATAAAAAGCCAAGAGAAAGAAGTCGTCCGGCACCAGTTTTCAGTTTTCAGTTTTTACTGACCACTGACCACTGTATTTACTGACTACCGACCACTGACTAAGGAATCAGGAATGAGCGCGGCTGTTATTTTGAGTATTTCTACACTACTCCAGCTTGGGGCGGTATTTTTAGCCATCAGACTGATCCGGATTACCGGCAAACGCACATCGTGGATATTTATCGTTCTGGCTCTTGTATTCATGGAGGTACGCCGGTGTATTCCCTTAATTCAGATGGTATTCAGGAATATTTCCCATCCTCCCGACCCATTGACTGAGCTGGTGTCCCTGGCCACGTCGGCCTTCATGGTATCCGGCCTGGCCCTGATCGCCCCGCTTTTCCTGTCTATCAAACGCTCCGAGGAGGCTTTGCAGGAAAGCAGAGAGTGGTTTTCGACCACGCTGACCAGCATTGGTGATGCAGTTATCGCCACGGATATTACCGGCCTGATAACCTTTATGAATCCTGTTGCCCAGGCACTGACCGGATGGAAGCAGGAAGATGCGGAAGGGATACCCCTGCAACGGGTTTTCATCATTATCGATGAGCATACCGGTGAGCGCAGGGAAGATCCTGCCACCAGAGCAATCAGAAAAAATACGGTCACTTCCCTGGAGCACCATACCCTGCTGATAACCAGAGATGGACAGAGGATACCGATTGACGATAGTGCTGCACCGATTAAAAATAACCAGGGAGATATTATCGGCACGGTTCTCGTTTTCCGTGATGTTACCGAGCGCAAGCGGGCGGAAGAGGAAGTAAGACGTGCTCATGAAGAGCTGGACCAGATATTCAGCACCGCAGCCGGAGGAATGCGGCTGATTGACAGGGATTTCAATATCATCCGGATTAACGAGACATTTACGGCCATAGCTGGTGTAAACAGGAATGAGGTCATAGGGAAAAAATGCTACGAAGTTTTTCATGGTCCTGTCTGCCATACTCCCACCTGCTGTCTGAAAAGGATACTCTCCGGTGAGAAGCGCATCGAGGAAGATATCGAGAAGGTACGCAACGATGGCAGGAAGATTTTTTGCCTGGTGGTGGCCACTCCCTTTCTGGGACCTGAGGGCGAAGTGATCGGTATTGTTGAAAATTTCCAGAACATCGATGAGCGAAAACGCACCGAAGAGCTGCTCCAGCGCGCAAAAATGGTTATCGAGAACAGTCCGACCGTGCTTTTTCGCTGGAGGGCCGAAAAAGGATGGCCGGTCGAGTTTGTTACCGAAAATGTATCCAGGCTTGGCTATCAGCCGAGTGAGCTTCTCGGAGGAAATATCCTGTATGCCTCAATCGTTCATCCGGAGGACCTTGAGCGGGTCAGGCAGGAAATCAGAAAGCAGTCGGCAGTCGGGAACCGGCATTTTCAGCAGGAATACCGGATCGTTACCAAAGATGGACAGGTTCGCTGGGTGGATGCCAGGACTTTGGCTGAATATGATCCCGATGGCCGGATATGCTACTATCAGGGTATTATTATCGATATCACCGAGCGCAGGCAGGCGGAGGAAGCTCTCAAGCTCAAAGAGGAGCAGGAGCGACTGTCAGTCATTCTGGATGGCAATCCGATCCCTGCCTTCGTTATCGACCACAACCATAACGTCGTGTTGTGGAACCGGGCCTGCGAGTCCCTGACCGGTACATCCAAAGAAAAAGCCCTCGGACGGCCGGTGGATTCCGGGATATTCTACCAGGGGCTGGTCAGGCCGGTTCTGGCTGACCTTGTCCTCGATATGGACCCCAAAACCATGATCAGGCTCTACGAAGATAAACATCTCTCCCAGAATACCGCTATTCCTGAGGCATTCGAAGCCAAAGACCTTCTGATCATCAATGGGATTCCGAGGAATGTCTACTTTCTCGCCGCCCGCCTGCGGGATTCAAGCGGAAAAGTCATGGGAGCCATTGAAACCATCCAGGACATCACCGAGTGGGAACAACTGCAAAAGCAGTTTCTTCATGCTCAAAAGATGGAGGCCATCGGAAGGCTGGCAGGCGGAGTGGCCCACGATTTCAACAACCTCCTGGTTATCATCCGCGGCTACAGCGAGTTCCTGCTGAGCCGCCTCAAAGAAGGAGCACCCATGTACCGGGAGATCGACATGATCAGAAAGGCGGGAGAGCGGGCTGCATCCCTGACCCGGCAACTGCTGGCTTTCAGCCGAAGGCAGATGCTTCAGCCAAAGGTGCTGGACCTGAACGCCCTGATCAGCGATATGGAAAAGATGCTGCACCGACTTATTGGCGAGGACATTACCCTGGCAGTGACCCTTGATCCGAATATCGAGCGGATAAAAGCTGACCCCGGCCAGATCGAGCAGGTCATCATGAACCTGGCTGTAAATGCCAGGGACGCCATGCCGAGGGGAGGCAGGCTGACCATCAGGACAGGAGATGTAACTCTGAGCAGCGAACCCGGCCATGCCGCTCCTGCGGAAGGGGGCCGCGGCAGATTTGTCTGTTTGTCGGTGGCTGACACCGGCGTCGGCATTGCCAGAGAGACCGTTGACCATATCTTCGAGCCCTTCTTCAGTACCAAGGAACCGGGCAAAGGCACCGGACTGGGGCTGTCCACGGTCTACGGCATTGTCAAACAGCATGAGGGATTCATCCAGGTCGAGAGTGAACTGGGGCGGGGATCTACCTTCAGGATATATCTTCCGGTCCTGGTTATTGCCAAGACAGATGATGAATCTCTCGATGCGGCTTCGCTGCCGGAAGCTCCGGGAAATGGAGAGCGCATCCTGCTGGTTGAGGATGAAACCGAAGTCCGCGAATTCGCCTCGATTATGCTTCGGGAAAATGGCTATCTTCTCTTTGAGGCTGCAAGTGCCGACGAGGCTGTCAGAATCTTTGACCGGGAAAAGGAGCACTTCCATTTGCTTTTCAGCGACGTAGCCCTCCCGGATAAAAATGGCCTTGAGCTCGTTGATCAGCTTCTTTCCCGCAAACCCGGCCTCAAAGTCCTTCTCTGCAGCGGCTATACCGATGAAAGATCACAATGGTCGGCTATCCGTGAGAGGAATTTCCGGTTCCTCAAGAAACCTTATACCCTCAACGATATGCTGCAAGCCGTCAGAGACGCTCTCCGGGTGGACTGACATCCTGAACTGCTTTTGCTTTTGGAGAGATGCCTGTCATTATGCCTTCTCAACAGCCTGAGCTAGCTTTATCAAAATCACTACTTGACTCGACTTGGGAAAGTTGTAAGTATCAAGACTTCCCGTATGGGCTATAGCTTTCTCTGTCGTTCAATTGGTACAGCCATAAATAATACACGAGTGCCAGGCCCATAATCAAAGCAAAGAGCAGCTTCAGAACATAGGGCAGGTGAGGCTCATGAATCTGGCTGATTGTCCCCTCGATAATTCCAGCCAGCACGAAGAGGGGGATCAGGCCAAGGATCAATTTGACCGCCACTCCTGCCTCCTTCCCCAGGGTCTGCTTCCATGACGATCTTCCCGGAGCCAGAAGCCCTCTGGCCAGGATAAGACCGGCCCCACCGGCAATAATGATACAGCTCAGCTCGATCACTCCATGAGGCAGGATCCAGGCCCAGAAAAAGAGAGACACGCTGTCCAGGTAGTAGGCAGCGGCCAGGGAACCGAGCATCAGGCCATTGAGAAACAGGACCACTATCGTCCCCAGGCCGAAGGTAATTCCCAGAGCAAAGGCTACAAAAGATACTTCGATGTTATGGGTGAACAGAAAACTGGAGAAGGCGATACTCTGGTCTGCCTCGAAAGTGTCTTTTCCCTCCTCGATCTCCCGCACCCGTTGAGCTGGAAGAACTTCCTGGTGCTGTTCGGGGATAAGGTAGACGCCAGCAGCCGGGTCCAGAAGGAGGGTACCGAATCCGAACAGGAATCCGGTCAGCAGGGTAACCATAGCCAGGGCAATCATCAGCCAGTTTTCCCTGACCAGGCCGGGGAATACCTTCAGGTAAAAGAGAACGACATCATGGAAACGAAATTGATTGCCCTCGGAAATATGGCCGTAAGCCCTGGCAACCAGACTGTTGAGGTAACGAAGAATTTCATAGTTGGCCGTAATATGGCGGGCCTGGATCAGGTCGGAGGAGACAGCCCGATACAGGTGGCCAAAACGCCGGGCTTCCTCAATGGTCAAGGATGATATCCCGGACCGGTCAACCTGGCGGAGCACCTGCTCCAGCTCTTCCCACCTGCTTTTACGCTCCTGGATAAAACGGTTCAGATCCACTTACAGCATTCCCTTTCTCTTGATTTCCAGATACCGGTTGACAATGGCCGCGGGCAGATCCTCCGGCAGGGCTTCAAGTACCTGAATTCTCTCCCGCTGCAAAGTTTGCAGGAGAATCTTTCGCTCGGTGAGCACCTCGGCGGCAGCCAGAAGGCAATAGATGTCGGACACATCTTTCGGGTAGTTTTCCTGAAGGGCCACCACCTCCCGGTCGCGAATGGTCACGATCAGGGGCAGGTGCCGGGTGCGTACAATTCTGATCCCATTGAGCAGCCCCCGGCAGTTTTCCTGATCCAGGAAATCGGTGAAAATGACCAGGAGAGAGCGCCGTTCCCGTTTGAGCAGAAACTGGCGGAAAAACTCCCGGTAATCCACAAAGGCGGGCGTGGGAGTAATTCCATTCAGCCGCCTCAGACAGCACCCGAATTGTGCTTTCCCCTTTTTGGCCGGGAGGAAAACATCCAGGCCGCTGCTGAATGTGGCCATGCCCACCCGGTCATCCTGCCGGATAGCCAGGTGAGCCAGGATAAAGGCTGCCTGAAGGGCATAATCGAATTTCGACAGGTCGCCGATGCGAAGAGACATCATCCTTCCGGCATCGAGGCACAGGTAAATGGTCTGGCTGTGCTCGGTTTCATACACCCTGGTGATTGGCCGCTGCTTTCGGGCCGTGGCCTTCCAGTCTATTTCCCGGAAAGGATCGTCCGGCAGATACTCCCGCAGCTTCTCGAACTCCCGGCCCTCTCCCTCCCGGTGAAGGAGATGAACCCCTCTGCTGGTACAAGAGTGGGGAAAGGGGGCCAAAAGCCGCAGCCTTCGAATGTCCTGGAGTACGGGATAGACCGTGATCAGGGTCCGGCTCTCTTTTTTCCCCTGATAAAGCGCGAGCCCCAGAGGGCCGGTCAACCGGAAGTGAATGTCTCCGAACTCACAGCTTCCCCTCCGGCCTGGAGTGACCCGGTAGCGGATCCGCTCCTGACGGAACGGCGGCACGAAAACGAACTGGTCATGAAAGTCGGTTTCGCACCGGTCCGGAAAGTCATCCCGCACCTTAAGGTGCAGGGAGCGGGAGCTTCGGTTTTCGATGTGCAGAACCACAGGGTTGGGCTGGCCGAGGGTAAAGGTGGGCGGAAGCTCACGGGAGAGGACATATCCTTTCCGGGTCCTGGCCATAAGGTAATCGATCAGGCCGAACAGGATGATCAGGAAGTCGAAGAGGGCGATTGCCGGGACCAGGGAAGGAGAGAATCCGGCAAAGAGAAGCGGAAGAAGGCCGATGCTCAGGAAGATCAAAGTCCTTGGAGTAGGCAGCATAGCTTACCGGGGCACCTCGACGGTCTTTACAATTCGCTCCAGGACATCTTCCACCGAGGCATCCTCAAGCTCCACCTCCGGTCCGAGCACCAGCCGGTGGCGAAGGACCGGATTGATCATGGCCTGAACATCGTCCGGGGTGACAAAGCTGCGGCCCGATAAGAGCGCCCTTCCCTTGCTTGCCAGGAGCAGGGCGATCGAGGCCCTTGGCCCTGCACCGAAGAGAAATTCGGGACGGTTGCGTGTGGCCCTGACTATGTCCGTGATATAGCGGATCAGGGAATCTTCGATCACGATCCGGGTCAGTGACTCCCTGGCCTGTTCAAAGTCCTGAAGTTGAAGTCTGGGATTGATCAGGCTCTCCACCTGGTCCGGTCGAAAGCCCTGGTGGTACTTCAGGAGGATGGCCGATTCCGACTCCAGGTCAGGATAATCGATTTTCACCTTGAAGAAGAACCGGTCAAGCTGGGCTTCGGGAAGCGGGTAGGTTCCCTCGAACTCGATCGGGTTCTGGGTGGCAAAAACCGTAAAAAAAGGAGAAAGCGGGTATGAAGTGCCGTCAATGGAAACCCGTTTTTCCTCCATCGCCTCCAGAAGCGCGGCCTGAGTTTTGGCCGGAGCCCGGTTGATTTCATCGGCCAGGAGAAAATCGGTAAAAATCGGGCCCCGCGAGAAGTGAAACTGACTGGATTTGAGGTCGAAAACATTATTGCCGGTAATGTCCGAGGGCATAAGGTCGGGGGTAAACTGAATGCGTTTGAAATCGCCGTGAACGATCCGGGCCAGGATCCTGACCATCAGGGTCTTGGCTGTACCGGGAACTCCTTCCAGCAGGATATTCCCCCGGCAGAGGAGGCCGATGAGAATCTGATCCACCACTTCCTTTTGTCCGACAATGACTTTCGCCATCTCCTCATCAATGACCTGTCTGAGGCTGGCTATATGACTGATGCTCTGCTGCTCTTCCATAGACTTCCTTTCTATACATGACAATCTTCTGGGCGAAGCGGACTGCCTCGGCGGCCTGAATCTTCCTTTTCCCGCTGGTCAATCGTGCCAGGTCCTGCTCAAGCTCTGTCCGCCGCCGCTCCGCATCCGGCCCGGCCCGATGGCCGCCTCTGGCTGAAGATGCAGGGACCAGGGCTTCGAAGAGCCACTGCATGGTTTCAGGAGAAAGACTCACTCTCTGGTAGATTCTGGCCATGGCCCTGATTGAATCAGAAGATGGCCGCAGGCAGGAAACCGCCGGTGTGCGCCGCTCTCCCCACACCTTGCGCTGAAGGTATATCCAGCTTACGATTACCAGAAAGAGCTGGACGAGGAAAAACTGGAAATGCCGTTTCCACAAATATCCGGGAATGGACAGCTCATGACTGAATCCGTGATGATATTCGTCGAAGTAAAGGTTTTCCGAGCCGTATTCGTACATGAGCCGGGAGAGGAACAGGAGATTATCCCCGTTTGCCAGATTCTGATTGCCGAAGAACCGGGGATCTCCCAGGACAATCAATTGCCCCTTGCCGTAGCGCATCAGAAGTATCAGCGGCCCGTTTTGGTCTTCAAACAGAGAAAGAGCGCTTCCCAACCCCGAAAAAAGAGAGGGACTGGACGGATCAAAGTGCAGGTTGAGCCCATCGGTGAGCGGATTGGGCCCCTTTCGCCTGAGAAAATTCCTGTCCTGGGGATCGGGAGCAGGCTCCGGATACAATTCCGGGCCGGTGCGAGGGGGAAAAAGTGCCTCGCCCCTGTCCCTGTGCCTTTTCTCCCACGATAATTCGATCCTGAAGGCATTCAGCAGGTGATGGGGACGATCAGTAGCCAAAACATAGGTGCCTCCGCGCATGATCCACCTTAGAGTATCATCAATCTCCCGGTGAGAGAAATTTGCAGGAGCAAGGGAAAACAGAAGCCCCGGAGCCAGATCCTGGTTAACGGGCCGGGTAATCCGCTGGGGTGCATAGTCGGTTTCCTGGCTGAAGAGAAAGAGTGCCTTGCTCCCCTGCGGATCGCTGCGGAAGGTGGAGTAGGGGGAGGAAAACTGGCTTCGCGAGATCAGGTCAGGGAAAAAGAGGATGGCCAGAATAGCGGGCATAAGAAGAAGAACGAATAATCCCCAGAAAAAATTCTGCCCGCGCCTGGACCTGAACTCAGACCTGGACTCAGACATCGAGGACTCCTTTGATTGCCTTCTGGTATCTCTCGTAGTCATCCGGCGCGAGGGAGCAGCGGCCATACCAGACCAGGTCGAACCGGGCGGTCAATTCCTGAAAGAGCGCTCTGGTCTGTTGATCTCCCCGGAAGTGGGCCAGATAATTCCAGTTGGTCCGGCATCGCTGAAAATCGATGTAATTGAGACGGTGAAAACCCAGAAGGAGGGCCAGATAGAGACCGCGGAAAGCCTCTCTGGTTCTTCCCTGCTTCATCAGAAGGTCCGCCTGTTCATACCAGTATCCGGGTGAATCTTTGAGGCGGTCCGGCAGGGAGAAGAGATCGTGGCGATCCGGCAGCGTTTCTCCTTCTTCCTGGCCGGAAAAGAGCGACTGGCCGGATCTGGCCAGAAGGATGAGCATAACAATGGCCAGAGCAGCCATGAGAGTATAGATCGTCCAGGGGCTGAAAAGCCAGGACAGCCCGGACCAGGCTGCCGGCATCTTCAGCCGGTTTCTCCTCCAGCCGAAGAGCCTGCCGAGAAAACGGGCAATTGGTTCGAGCAGCCGGAAAATCCGGTTCATCAGCCGGGATGTCCACCTCATCGGGTCCTTCTTCAGCCGGTTATACTGAAATTCCGGTCTGGCCAGAATGGCCCGGAGAATCTGCCGGTCTCTCTCCATCTTGGCGGCAGGGAGGGAAGGAGGAACTGCGTCCCTTTGCAGAATCAGGGCCGCTTTCGGGTGGACCCGGATACAATCTGATTTTTCCAGTTGCTCGTGCCGGGGGAGAGATGCAACTGTATTCCCGGTAACCGGCAGCCAGGGGTGCATGCGCACAGATAACAATTCTCTGCCATAAGGCCGCAGAGATATCGAGCAAAAGAAGATGAAAAGACCTGCACCGATCAGCAGCAGGACAGGCCACTCTTTCCGTTGTTTCATCAGCTCCCGCCTTTTATCAGGCAATCGGCCATCTGACGAAGGTCGTGACCCTCTGCCCGCACTTTGTAATCATGGTATAACAGCCAGCCGCACCCTGCCCGCAGCGGCTCGGTGAGAAGAAAGCTGATGCCCAGGACCAGGAGAAGATAGACCCGGTTGGATGGGCTGAAAAAAATCTGCCAGTAGCTGACATCAAAATTGAACAGAGAATGGAGGCTGTTGAGCACAAAATACAAGCCGATCAGGATGTTGGCAGCCATCAATCCGAAGAGCAGAAGGATTGACAGATGAATGCCAAGACAGCGCCGGAAGAATCCCGGAACCCGGTTTCGGACAGACTTGAGCGCATGCAGGGGAGATATCCCCTCACAGGCGGTCAATGGGAGTGCGGGGAGGAAAGCTCCCCCCAGCAGAAGATAGGGAGTAAAGAGGAGAAAGGAAGAGAGAATGAAAAAAGAGCCCCAGACTGCGGCCAGAGCCGACAGGGACAGCCCTTTTTTCAAAGCCCCGAACAGCGAGGTTCTTATCAGTACCGGCTGGCCGTTCAAGGCCCGGTCAATGGTTATTGTCTGGGCCCCCAGAATGAGGGTCCGCCAGAAGAAGAGGACGGTCAGCCACAGCGACCAGCACGAAACCGATTGAAAAAGGCCCATGCCGGACAGGGGAGAAAATTTCAGGACAGCGAAAGAATAATAAAAGGCGGTGAAAAGCAGGACAAAAGGGAGACTTCCCAGAAGGGTCAAGGGCCAGATCAGACCCGGAGCCTGCCGGTAGATGCTCATTCCCCGGTCCAGAATATCCGCGATCCGCATTACCCGTGGATGGATACCGCCAGCCGGACCGGGAAAAACCATCTGTGGAGTAATCAGAGGCGAATCCATATATTTCCCAGAAGATACAGGGTTCCCCAGATCAGCAGACCTCCGCCGAGAATCAACAGGATATTGGACAGGGAAAACTGCCGGCTGGAGGACAGACTCTGTATCGGTTGAGTCCGGGAAAGCCCGCACAGGCAGCTTTGACAATAATTGATCCCATCCACCCTGGTCGAGCATTCACTGCAAATCGGCGTGCGGCACTGAACACAGAGGCCAAAGGCTTTCCGGTGCGGATGCAGGATGCAGTTTGCTGATACCATCGAATGGCCGCCGGTCACCATATGCCCATCTTCACTCCTATTATCCCGATCAGAATTACTGCGGCTATCCCTATGATAAAAGGAAAAAGAACCATGGCCAGAATCGCCTGCCCCGTAGAGAGCTTGTGCAGCCGCTTCAATCCGCTGAAGGTAATGACCTGGTTTATAATCGCGGCCACCAGGTTGATTATGGGAACCGCTCCCAGCACATGGGTAGCGCTCCCATAGCCGACGATCCGAAAGGTCTGATCAAAATCACGCTTTTCGAACTGCATCCGGATTCCCAGGTGAACGGATGCAGCACTCAAAAAAAGGATTATGGGAACAGCCACCAGCAGGACAGTTACCCCGGCAATCAGTCCCAGGACTCCGGTCATGAGTATTGGCAGAGAAGCCATCGGATACAGGGGAAAAAGCATTATCCCCAGAACAAGGGTGTGAGCAGATGACAGATAGGCGAAGGTCAGAGCTGAGGTTTTATCCGGAATCCGGGGAAGCTTATCAAAAAAATCGAAGGGGTGCACGATAATTTCCTTCCAGGTCATCCAGAATCTCCGGTAAAAGAAAATGGATTTATCCTCCCAGGCACAATAGTAGCTGGCTTCCTCAACTTTTCCGTAGCAGTCCCGGCAATAAGGTTCGTTCTGTCCGGTTGCCGGATCAGTGCGGGTGATCCTGCACGCATCGCAGATAAAGGTGGCGCAGCGGGTGCAAACGCCGACAGCTTCGGTTTCAGGATGATACCCGCAGGCCGGGCGGATTGCTGGCCAGACTTGCTCGGCAGCGCAGGCGGAGCACAGGCTCCTGGCAGCCTCCTCGCCGGTCAGGAGAGGCTTCCGGCACTTGCTGCACAACAGATTTTCTTCCATGTTGCAGGTTCCTTATGGGGCAGCACCCAATGGGTGTTGAATGATGACTTCCTGGCTCGGTAACCGACTTCTCGGCAAATATAACTAACCATATCATAAAAAGAGGTTTTTCGTCAAATTAGGAAAATGTGATCAAAAGGACTGAATCGAACGGCTTGCAGAATCTGAGATGCGAAGGAGAGAGAAAGGAGCTATTAGTTTGGGGTTATCAATTATCTGTTTTTTCACTGACCACTGGCCACTGTCCCTCACAGATAGCGCTGCCGGTCTCCCAGGAGGATGATGTCCCGCAGGGCCTGCTCGCCCTTTGCCTTCAACCAGGTTTTTTCAAAATGATGGCCCTGGACTATCTGGGCAAGGGATGACAGGGCGCGGAGGTGAAAATTCCGCTCGTCTCTTGTCCCCACCAGGACGAAGATGGCATGGACCTGCGGTGCTGTGTCCGAAAAGGTCACCCCGTGCCGGGACCGGGCCAGAAGGATATCAAAGGCATGCTCTCCCTCGATAACGATATGGGGTATGGCCAGGCCCGGGCTTATGGCTGTGCTGCTCTCCCGCTCCCTGTCCAGGAGCAGTTGAGCGATGATCTCCGGACCTACTTTAAGCCTTGCAGACAGGGTTTCAGCAGCCAGGTGAAGAAATTCCTGAAGACTCATGGCCGTATCCAGATCCAGGACGGGGCTGCTTTCAATGATGTGGTCAAATCTGTCCCTGACGATGTTATCTCGTTCCCGGATGATTTCCTTCAGCTCGGATTCCAGAGAGCCGGTGGCGAAATCCCTGGCAGTGATTCGTTCAAGAAGGTGAAGCAGGGCGTATTCTTTGTCCACTCTGACTCGGCCGTAAAACCAGTAGGTGAAAAATCCGCTGAGCATAAGGATGACGGTGGTGATCAAAGCCCCTGAGCCCATTTCGAACAGGAGAAAGCCGAGGCCGATGAGGCCGATTATCTGCAACCAGGGATATAAGGGTGCCCGAAAGCTTGGCTGGTAGTTCTGTACCCGGCCCTCTCTGATAACGATGATTGACAGATTGGCCAGGATATACGTAAGGATAAGAATAGCCGAGCCTGCCTCAACGAGGACATCGAGCTTGAGAAAGAGCGTGGCCATGACCAGACTGCCGGTGACCAGAATGGAAGGCTGCGGTGTTTGAAACCGGGGACTGATCCTGCCGAAGGGTCCGGGTATCAGACCGTCACGGCTCAGGGCCAGAAGATATCGGGCCGAAGACATGATTCCGGCATTGGCAGTGGTGGCACAGGCCAGAATGGCCGCAATATTCAGGGCTGTCCTGCCGAATGAACCCATGATGGCCGCTGCTCCGTCGGAAATGGGAACCAGGGAACGGCTCAGTTCTCCGGCATCAAGTATGCCTATGGTCACAAAGACCATCAGGGTGTAAAGGGCAGTTACTACCAGGAGAGAGAGAATCATTCCCTGGGGAATATCCTGGCCCGGCTTTTTTACCTCTTCAGCCACACTGACCACTTTGAGAAGGCCCCCATACGAAAGAAAGACAAACCCCGTGGCGGGCAGAATAATGCCAAGACCGTGGGGGGCAAAGGGTGTAAAATGGTGAACCTGGACTGTCGGTAATCCGCGGACTATATAGAGAGCCATGAGAGCCAGCAGGCCAAAGACCAGCACTGCCTGAAGGCTGCCTGCCTCTTTGACTCCGACAAGATTAACCGCGATAAAGAAAAGGCATAACAGTACCGAAATGATTCGTATGTCAATCCCGAGGAGCGGGGTCACGAAAATGGCCATTCCAAGCAGAGCAAATGCACTTTTTACGGATAGGGAAAACCAACTGAGCAGACCGGCTATGGTGCCCGCAGCCGGACCCATACCCCGCGTTACGAAGAAGTAATCCCCTCCTGACTTGGGCATGGCCGTAGCAAGTTCGGCGATGCTGAACATGCCGGTCATGGCCAGAGCGCCAGCTAATGCAAAGCAGAGGATAGCCGCCGGTCCGGCCCTGGCGTGAACAAGCCCCGGCAGGACAAAAAGCTCGGCACCGATCATCGATCCGGCGGCAATACTGAAGATATGCGCTAAACCAAGTTCTTTCTTTAATTTCATGATGACTTCATGACAGGATCATGACAGGCACTGCACGAGCAGCACAGTGCCCATCGTGATGGTTAAGAATAAAATGTCATGGTTAAAAATGAAAAAGCCCCCTTGCCTGAAGACGGAAGCACTTGATATTCCGTCCCCGGCCAGGAGGCTGTAAAAGTGTACAAGATCGAAAGGAGGCTAACAACATGTACATTCTAAATATCGTCAGAAGAAATAATTTCCTATGATAAAAATTGACTCAAGTTGAAATGTATTCTGCCACAAAATTATATCACACTTTTCTTTCCTAGCAAAATAAGTTATGCTTATACTTATGCTAGATATTGGGAAAAACAGGAGTCAGAATTCAGGAGTCAGAATAAAAGCATTTCTCCTGGCCTCTGTCTTCTGAATAAGAGGAGAGGGCAATTTACTATGGACAGGAATGAAATCGAAAATATTTACAAAAGCAAATCGCTGGAAGAAATTCCCTGGAACGTGGAGACCCCTCCCGATGCGCTGGTAGAGCTGGTCAGGAGCGGTCAGGTGAAGTCCTCGCGGTGCATCGATCTGGGCTGTGGTGCTGGCAATTACTCTATCTATATGGCCAGCCAGGGGTTCGAGGTTACGGGAGTCGATCTTTCGCCGACAGCCATCAGCCGTGCCCGCAAGAATGCCGAGAAAAAAGGCGTCACCTGCACTTTCCTGGCAGCCGATATCCTCGGAGGACTGCAGGAGGTCGAAGGAACCTTTGATTTTGCCTTTGACTGGGGAGTGCTGCATCATATATATCCTGAAAAAAGGAACCAATACGTAGCTACGGTGCACAGGATACTGAACCCCGGAGGGAAGTACTTCTCCGTCTGCTTCAGCGAAAAGGATACAACTTTTGGCGGCGCAGGGAAATACCGGCAAACTTCGCTGGGCACGGTGCTGTACTTTTCCGCCGAAGATGAGCTGAGAGAGCTTTTCAGCAGGTATTTTAAGGTGCTTGATATTAAGACCAGAGAGATACAGGGTAAGCTCACCCCTCATCTGGTCAATGCTGTATTTATGGAAAAGGTAAGGTAAGCAATCAGCAGCAATGAGGATGAGGTTCATGGAGGATATTACCCGATACGATACCTACGATACCCCTGAAGGGGAACATAAGTTAAGCCTTCCGAGAAAGCTGCTTCCTGTGGGGGTTACCTTCTATGCACAGGTTGGCCATGCGATTTTTACGGGCTGGCGGGTTGCCCGAAAGGGGGCCTACGACAGCTCCTTCTGGCGTGTGCAAAGCCGAAGGATTGTTGAAATCATTGAATCGCATGGAGGGATTTTCCATATCAGCGGTCTGGATCATATGCGCAGGGTGGAAGGGCCGGCGGTATTTATCAGCAATCACATGAGCACGCTGGAAACCCTTGTTTTACCGTGCCTGATTCTGCCATTTAAAGAGTTTTCCTTTGTGGTTAAGGAAAGCCTGCTGTCCTATCCCTTTTTTGGTCCTCTCCTGGAAAGCGTGAGGCCTATTACCGTGACCAGGAAAAATCCGCGGGAGGATTTAAAGACCGTGCTCAAGAAAGGAGGAGAGATGCTGGCCACAGGCCGGTCCGTGCTGCTCTTTCCTCAGAGCACCCGCTACCCTGACGTTGATCCGGAACACTTTAATACCCTGGGAATAAAATTAGCCAAAAGCGCCGGTGTCCCGGCAATTCCCATTGCCTTGAAAACCGACTTCTGGCAGGTAGGCAAATTGGTGAGCGATCTTGGGCCGATTGGCCGGAAGACGCGGGATATTTATTTCAGTTTCGGAGAATCAATAGTCATTCAGGGAAGCGGAAAGGAAGAGCACCAGAAAGTTCTTGACTTCATTCAGGGCTTTCTGGCAGGGATTCGAGCAGAGTAAGGCTGCAAAAAAATAAACATGTGTCCGGTTAGAAGCAGTAAATGAGTTGCAAGGATAGCGGCAGATGAGCCATTGGCTAAGATGTCCGGGAATTGATCGGCTAATTTAATGTGCTTTTACCAATTATAGAGAGGAGTATTAAGAAGGAGGACAGGAATTTATTATGAAACAGCAAGCGAAGCCGGAAAGGTCATCGTTAAACGATGCAAATGGAATTACCCGACTTGCCGTTTCCGGCTACAAATCGATAAGTCAAGAGCAATCCATTGATATGAAGCCATTAACTGTTTTAGCAGGTGCAAATAGCTCGGGTAAGTCCAGCATTATGCAGCCTCTCCTCCTGCTCAAACAGACACTGGAAGCGAGCTACGATCCCGGTGCGCTTTTGCTTAATGGCCCAAATGTAAGATTCACTTCCGTAGATCAATTATTTTCCCGCACAGGCAATAAGAAAAAACGCGCGGATACCTTTCGAGTGGGAATCGAAATAGCGTCTGAGACAACTCTTACCATATCCTTTCATCGACAACCGAAGAAAGGAATTGAAATTCAGCAAATGACCTTTATCAGCGATAGTGAGAAAACTGCTCTGAGCCCTGGAATGACCCATGACGAAATAATATCAATTATCCCATCTTCAGTTGAAAAGTTACCTAAAATGTTCGCCGGAGAGAAAAAAAAAGAACCTGGATGGACTGTTGTCCGTGATCGGTGTTTTTTATTACTGGCATTAAAGTTGAAAGACGGGAAGGAAATTCGGATTTCTATTCCAGGTCTTTTACAAGGTATAACCAGTCTCTCACCAGGCATGACTGTTGAGCCTTATATCCGTGAGTTGATTCATCTCCCTGGATTAAGGGGGAATCCCGAAAGAACTTACCCGGTGACTGCTGTAGGTTCCATGTTTCCAGGAACATTCCAGGAATATACGGCCAGCGTTATTGCCCAGTGGCAGGCAGATAACCAGGAAGACAAGATCGAAGGATTAAGCAAGGATCTTGAACGGCTTGGCCTGACCTGGAAAGTGCATGCAAAGCCGATTAACGAGACACAAGTTGAGATACAGGTAGGGCGATTGACTCGCGCGGCCAGAGGCGGAGCCGGCGACCTGGTAAACATAGCTGATGTTGGCTTTGGTCTATCACAGACATTGCCCTTGATTGTGGCCATTCATGCTGCCAAGCCGGGACAGTTGCTATACGTGGAACAGCCGGAAATTCATCTCCACCCAGGTGCCCAGTTTGCCATGGCGCGGGTACTGGCTGATGCTGCCAATCGCGGTGTCCGGGTGGTTATAGAGACGCACAGCAGTTTGCTGCTCCTGGGTGTTCAAACTATAGTAGCTGAGGGCGCCCTTTCACCGGATAAGTTGAAACTGCACTGGTTCAAACGTCGGGAAAATGGCGCCACCGAGATTAGAAGTGCTGATCTGGACGAAGCGGGTGCTTTTGGGGACTGGCCTGAAGATTTCGATAAAGTTGCCCTTGATGCACAAAGCCGCTATCTTAACGCTGCTGAAGCGCGCCTCATGAGGAAATAGCTTCATGGCTTCGAGACGGCTGGTTATCGATGCTTCGGTTGCCCGCTCCGCTGGGGGAGATGAGGCGACCAATCTACAATCACAATGTTGCCGGAATTTTCTGCAATCCATACTGGATATTTGTCACCGAATGGTCATGACGCCGCAGATCATCAGTGAATGGAACAGACACCAATCGAACTTCGCCAGGATGTGGCGAGTCTCAATGATGGCTCGAAGGAAAGTAGATTTCCTCAATGATATCCAAAACAGCGAGCTATCCGAAAAAATCAAGCTCGTTGCGGTCAAGGAAAATGATGTTGAGGCTATGCTCAAAGATTTTCACTTGATTGAGGCTGCTCTGGCTTCTGAAAGAACTATTATTTCCCTTGATGAAATCGTAAAGAAGCTGTTTGCGGCTGCATCCGGCAGCATAGGTGAGCTCAAGAACGTTGTATGGGTAAATCCTGCCAAGGAGGATGAGCATCCAATCATCTGGCTGCAAGATGGGGCGAAGGCTGAAAAGGATCGTCAACTTGGATAAAAGTTGTGCTCTATGATGACTGCAAAGAGAAAAGGTGGATGCTACCATACCATAGATACACGAAGTATCAGCGGGAAAGAAGCGATAGAGTATATATTACGAATGGTCGAATAGTAACTTTTATTCAGAAGTCAGAAGCCAGGAGTCAGAAGTCAGGAGTCAGGAGCCAGAAGAAAAGAAAGCCTTTATTCTGATCACTGACCACTGATCACTGTCTTTACTGACCACCGACCACTGACCGCTTTCTTTTATCATGTCTATAAACGAGCTTTATAACCACATGACTCTTTAATCAAAGGAGCAGCACAATGGATAAGCAGTATTCAATCAGTCCGGATGGTGAGAAGTTCGCAATTCCTCAGGAAGAGGACTATAAACAGGAGTTTGTACGAATCGAGCAGCTGGTCTGGGCTCAGCGGGCCATGAACCGGGAGATCGTGGCTGTGGTCGGGCTCGGATTTGTCGGGGCGGTCATGGCGGCTGTGGTAGCCGACACCGCTGATGCCAAAGGCGATCCGGCAAAATTTGTCATTGGCATGCAGCGGCCGAGTGTCCGAAGCTTCTGGAAGATACCGTTACTCAACCGCGGCATCGCGCCGGTCAAGGCGGAAGATCCGGAAGTGGAGCCTATGATCAGGCGCTGTGTTCTGGAGAAAAAGAGCCTGGTGGCTACCTATACCTATGAGGTATTGAAGCTGGTCGATGCGGTGGTGGTGGATGTGCAGTGCGACTATCTGAAGAACTCTCTCGGCAATGTTCATGATGGCCGTACAGCTATGGAGGCCCTCGAAAAATCCCTGGAGAGCATTGCCGAGCAGATTCAGCCCGACACCCTGGTTTTGATCGAGACCACGGTTGCTCCCGGCACCACCGAGCAGGTAGCGTATCCGATTATGAAGAAGGTTTTCCAGCAGCGGGGCATTCAGTCCGATCCCCTGCTGGCGCACAGTTATGAGCGGGTCATGCCGGGAAAGGAATACGTGGCCAGTATCCGTGACTTCTGGCGGGTATGCAGCGGCATTAACGATGAGGCCAGAAAGCGGGTGGTGAAATTCCTCACCGAGGTATTGAATACCAAAAAGTTTCCCCTTACGGTTCTCGACCGCCCCATAGAGTCCGAGACAGCCAAGATCGTGGAAAACAGCTTCCGGGCCACCATGCTGGCCTTTCTGGATGAGTGGAGCCTGTTCGCCGAGCGGAACGGGGTCGATCTGATCAAGGTGATCAATGCCATCAAGGTCCGGCCCACACATGACAATATCATCTTTCCCGGCCCCGGCATCGGGGGCTACTGCCTGCCCAAGGACGGAGCCCTTGGCATGTGGGCCTATAAGCATATTTTCGGCTGGGAGGATGATATTTTCACCATCACCCCGGCAGCCATCAATATCAATGACACCAGGTCCCTGCACGTAGCCCAGCTTGTCAGGGATGCCTTGAGGAATATGGACCGCCCGATCGCTGCCGCAGAGATTCTGCTGCTTGGGGCCGCCTACCGGGAGGATGTGGGAGACACCCGCTACAGCGGATCAGAGCTGGTGGTCCGGCGGCTGACCGAAATGGGTGCTGAAATGCGCGTCCACGATCCCTATGTGCAGCACTGGTGGGAGCTGGAAAAACAGGACACCTACCCGACTCCAGGCTACAGCCTGGCCCGGTTCTTCAGAAATCAGGACAAGCTGAAAAATCTTCGGATTACCCAAAACCTGGAAGATGCCTTGAAGGGAGCCGATGCAGTTATCTTTGCCGTCCGGCATCAGCCCTATCTGCAATTGCAGCCGGAGGAAGTGGTTCGCATGGCTGGCAAGCCGCTGGCCATAATCGACTGCTTCGGGGTCCTGAATGACGAGAAGATCGCAAAATACTTCGAACTGGGATGCGAAGTCAAGGGACTTGGCCGGGGCCATGTAAGCCGCATTAAACGGGCGGTCAAGGAAAGAAAAGCCCGTGAACTGGTGCGGTAGATTTTTTAAGCTGGCCGATGGTTACCACGCGGTCACCTTTTTCAGCAGGAAGAATGGGTATTTTGTGATTTGCTGCACATTACCCAGGCATTATACATGTCGGTAGGCTCTTTGAGAACATCCATGGTTTATCCTCATGACCATGTCTGCCCCTCTCTCTTTGTGCCTCTTCCGGATCTGCGTCTTGAGACTGTTGCCAGACCCTTAACTCAGTTCAAACGCCAGGGAGTACGGCTTGCCCTGCCTGGCAGGCATAGTCGATTCCATCTGCAATGTAACCAACAAAATGGGGTTAACCAGAATGGCACTTACACAGGCCGGGCTTCTCCTTATGAGAACAGAAAGGGCACGAAGACCACGCAGAGATCAAGCTTTTTAAAGGGTCAGGGTCCAGGGCAGGGTCCCTCGTGGCATGGGCAGGATGCCCATGCCACTTTTTCTCTCTCTAAGTCTGGCTAACCGTCATTCCCGCGTAGGCGGGAATGACAAGGAAAGTACTATGTTTTAACTGGCCGTGTATGTAAGAAGTTCTGTACTAAGAGAGGGAAAGGCAGCGGGTTATTCTTCGGTGATATCCTGCGCTTCGTGCCCGCACTGAGCAATGATCTCGTCAAGATCCTGGTCAGTGAGGTCAAACATGTCCGAGGCGATGATAGCGCCATCGGCGTCGGTTTTGATTTTGGTGATCCCCGGACATTGCTCCTCCAGCATCCGGATGGTGGCTGCCTGTTGATTTACTTTCTTGAGCAGGTATCGGTTCTTGGCCTCCAGATCAAACCGCTCCAGGGCCTGATGAATGGTAACCATCAGCTCAAGGCTGTTCCACGGCTTGGTCAGAAAGCGGAAGATTTCTCCTTCATTAATGGCCCTGATAGCTGCCTCCAGACTGGCCTGGCCGGTAAGCATCACCCTGATGGTAAAGGGATGCCTCTCCCTGACCAGTTTCAGGAATTCACTGCCATAAAGGCCGGGCATCCGCTCATCGGAAATAACCAGATGGATCTTTTGTCTATCGATAATCTCAAGGCCTTCAATAGCGTTCGGGGCTGTAAAAATGACATATTTCTCTTCCGCCAGAGCACGTTTGAGCGACTTCAGGACCATTGGATCATCATCAACCAGGAGGATATTATGATTCTTCACTGTCAGCCCTCTCATCGGGGAATAGAACCAGGATCACCCCATCCGATGGTTCTATGGATGCAAATCGTATGGCTACAGCCCGTCCCGTAAAATTTTGAAAAAGGTTTCCCCTGCATTGCCGCTGTTTCATGTCACCTGTGGTAATATCCCGGATTATCCGCATGATCGGGTCCGGCAACAGATCGATGTCTTTCCTCCTGACCAGGGGTCTTCCGAGAAGTATCTGGGACTGCCTGTTGGCTACGGTAACGATCCCCTGGCTGTCAAAGGCCATAATCGGAACCGGAAAACAATCGATTATCTGCTGGGATAGAGACAATATCCGGTTTTGAGCCAGCAGGTCAGCGGTACGGCTGATTACCATTTGCTCCAGCTCTTCATTCAATTCACGCAGTTCCCGGTTCTGTTTGCGAACTATCTCGGTAAGCTGCCGGTTCTCCTCAAACAGACGGTAATGTTCAATGGCATTGCTCACCATAAGCTTCAGGTGGTCGTCATTCCAGGGCTTGGGAATGAATTTGTAGATCTCCCCTTCGTTAATGGCGGCGACAATAGACTTGGTATCGGCAAATCCGGATACGACTATTCTCACGATCTGAGGGTGGCGCTGGCGAACCTCTCTGAGAAAAGCTACCCCATCCATGCCTGGCATCCGGTAGTCAGCCATTACCAGGTGAACGGATTCTTTTTCCAGGATCGCCAGTCCATCCTGAGCATTTTCCGCCAGGAATAGCCGGTAATTATCTTCCATGAAAAGCCGCTGCAAAGATCGCAGTACATTCCGCTCGTCATCAACCACCAGGATGGAAGGGGAGAGAGAATCCTGCTGGTTGAGACTTATCTTACCAATCTCCATGATTGCCAATTCTCCGCGTGAAATGGAAGGTCAGCTTATTTTTTAATTCGGTACAATTCCTCCATCTCTTCAATCAGAGTGGTCTATCCCGGACAATTCTCGAAGAGAGGATAAATTTGGGCCGATGAAATCAATAGATAAGAGGTTTGCCCTTAATAGAGATGGATTTCCTCAAGGAGTCTGACCGGCTCATGATCGATAGAGTGAAGACTACTGATTTGAAAGTTGGAATGTATATTGACCGGATTGAAGCTTCCTGGTTTAAGCACCCGTTTTTTCTGAATCATTTCGTCATCCGTGCAGAAGCGGAAATTAAAAAGCTTATTGAGTCGAAAATTGAAACGGTCTATGTGGATTTTGAAAAATCGACCCATCTGAGCGAGAACCGGAATGGTAAAGCCAGGGTTCCCTTTGGGCAGGAAATCGAGAGGTCCAAGGCTATCTACCAGGAGTCACGTCTGGCAATTCAGGAGCTCATGCAGGACACGAAAATGGGAAAAAATATTAACTGTCCGCAACTGTATCAGCTGGTAGGCAATATGACAGACAGCATTTTCCGTAACTCACAGGCCCTCTTGAGCCTGTCCCGGTTAAAGGATTATGATAAATATCTCTACAGCCACTCCATCAATACCTGTATTTTATGTCTGTCCATCGCCCGCGAAATCGATATGGACCCTGATGAAGTCATGAGTCTCGGCATAGGCAGCCTGCTGCACGACATAGGGCTCATGAAGATTCCCCAGCATCTTTTACAGGAAAGCTATTCCCCCACCGTGCAGGAAGAGAACCTCATTAAAAAACATCCTGATTATAGTGCCGAAATATTGCGGGAAACGGAGGGAATAACTGAAGATGTGGTTCTTATGGCCCAAAACCATCACGAGAAATATAACGGCGATGGATATCCTCGCGGCCTGGCTGGAAGGTCCATCGGGACCTTCGGCCTGATAATCCGGATTGCCGACTTCTATGATCATATAACCAGCAAGTGGCGAAAACATGAGGCGGTCCTTCCCTTCGAAGCCATCAAGATGATTCTGGAGCGGTCCCAGACCGACTTTTCCCCTCTGTATGCGGCCAAGTTTGTTCAGTGCCTGGGAATCTATCCGATCGGCACCCTGGTCGAATTGAACACGCATGAGATCGGAATTGTCATGGAAATTAATCCGCAGGATGTCATGCGGCCCCGGGTGCTTGTCCTGACCGACCCACACTGCCTGCCGTTAAAAGAAAAAATCCTTGTGGATTTGACTGATCCTGACCAGGACACTCAGCAGAAAGAAATCATTCGTCCCTTGAATCCCCGCCTGCTGGGCATCGATCCGGAAGAATATGTGGCTCATTATCAAGGATAACGGAAAAAGGAACAGATAATAACTATGGCTAAGATACTCTATATTGAAGATGAGAAAATCCACAGGGATCTAATCAGAAACATTCTGTGCGAACATGAAATTATTGATGCCTCGGATGGATTTGAGGGGATCGAGAAAGCCCGGCAGGAAAAACCTGATTTAATCCTGATCGATATCAATCTTCCCGGCATAAATGGATATGAAACCACGACCAGGATCCGGAATATGGAAGGAATCCGGGCTATCCCCATTGTGGCTGTGACTGCTGACAGTGCTGATGAGAACAGGGAAATATCCCTGGCTGCCGGATGTGATGGATTTATCAGCAAACTCTCTCGCCTGGAAGAATACCGTCGTAAGGTTCAGTGGTATCTCGAAGGGAAAAAGGACGCTCTTGAGGATTCCGATAAACTCAATTACCTGAAAAAATACCAGGACCGGCTGGTTACCCATCTGGAAGAAAAAATAGCTGAGCTTGAAAGAGAGAAGAACAACTTAAAAACTACCCAGAGTCAGCTCCTGCAGCAGGAAAAAATGGCTTCCATCGGCCAGTTGGCAGCGGGCGTTGCTCATGAGATCAATAACCCGATCGGATACATCAACAGCAATCTGTGCACCCTGAAAAAATACCTGGCAAAGATCTGCCTGTATAAAAAGCATTGCCAGGAAGTATGGTCGGGCTTGAAAGATATTGACCACCCCAAGATAAAGGATGCCTTCCTGGACCTGGAAAACTGTTCCACAGAGCTTAAGTTGCCTTTTATTTTCGAGGATATTGAATCCCTGGTTGACGAATCCCTTGAAGGAACGGAGCGGGTCCGCAAAATCGTGGCTGACCTGAAGAGCTTTTCCCACCTGGATGAAGCGGAACTGAAGGATGCCGACCTCAACCAGGGATTGCAGAGTACCATAAATATTGTCTGGAATGAGCTCAAGTATAAGGCAAATTTGATCAAGGAACTGGGAGAAATCCCTCTGGTCCGCTGCTATCCTCAGCAAATCAATCAGGTTTTTATGAATTTATTGGTTAATGCCGCCCAGGCGATTGAATCCCAGGGGGAGATCCGGGTCAAGACATCCCTTGAGGAAGGACAGGTTCTGGTCGAAATCAGTGATACGGGTTGCGGTATTCCGCAGGAAAACCTGTCACGGATCTTTGAGCCGTTTTTCACCACCAAGGAAATCGGCAAAGGAACCGGGCTGGGGCTGAGTATGGCCTATGATATTATCCGGAAACATAGAGGGGAAATCCAGGTCACGAGCCAAATCGGAAAAGGAACGACTTTCCGGCTCCTTATTCCTCTGGATGGTGTGGATGTGCAGCACAAAAATACCCTGATACCGGGAGGAGAGGATAGGATAGGAAAGGAGCTATGAAAAGTTATAATATCTTGCTTGTCGATGATGATGCAGCAATCCTCAAAGCCTTGAAACGGGCTTTACTTGAAGAGGAAAAGGTTAGACAATACAATATATTCACTACGACAAGCCCTTTTGAAGCTTTCAACATTATCGAAAATTATAAAATACACCTGGTCATCTCGGACGAGAAAATGCCGGAGATGCCAGGGCATGTTTTTTTACGGCGAATTCGCAGCATGGCCCCCCAGACTATGAGAATAATGCTGACCGGACAAACGGACCTCAAAGTAGCTATTCAAGCAATCAATGAGGGTGAAATATACCGCTTTTTAACCAAACCGTGGGATAACTTCGAACTGAGCGTAATAGTTAACCAGGCACTTAACCTGTTTGACCTCGAAGCAAAAAACCGGTATCTCTTAAGAAAGGTAAATCAACAGGCTGCGACCCTGTGCGTTCTCGAAAACAGGTACCCCGAAATTTCCAGCGAAAAACCGGATGCTGAGAAGACAGCGGGGGACAGTAACTTCGCCGAGCTTACTGATGAGGAAATTAACGAGCTCATTGCCCAGTACGAACAGGAAACCAAAGGGTTCCCTCCCGCGGGAGGGAGTTCTGACTAGCCCCCTGCCATAACTGATTCTTTCATTTTTCTTTGTGCCTGCCCCTTTGCCCCTCTGAACCTGAGTAGTTACTGTTGATAAACATAAATCAGGTTCTTGATAGCGTTGATCTGTTTGAGCGAAATGAGGCTGGCTATATTTTCTTCCTGAAGAATAGTATCCTGCTGCATGAAAATAGCACCGTTGTTAGTTTTTACCGGTCTTGACAACTTCATACCTGGGGTCAATTTCTCGGCCGGCAGCCATATTTCTCCGCTCTGTGTGACTACACAAGCCTGCATTTCCTGAATAACCAGGCATAAGTAGTCCACGGTATTTGGATCCAGCAGAGTTCCCCGGTATTTTCTCAAGTAGGTCATGCACTGTTGATTCGATAAGTGTTTTCCCTCAATGGCAGTCTGCTTGAGGCGGTCGAACTCATCAGCCACCCTGATAATCCTGGCCAGCTTCGGGATTTCCAGTCCCTTGAGGCCGTCGGGGTATCCCTGACCATTATACTGTTCATGGTGGCTTCGGATAATCAACCCTATGTCCTTCAAGTTTCTGACAGAGCTGATTGCAGACTGGCCATTGACAGGGTGTTGTTTGAAGAGCTCCTGTTCGTTGGTACTCATGAGGTAGAAGGGCTTGTGGGGAAGTCCTTTGGGAAGGCTGATCAGGCCGATATCATGAAGCAGGGCTGCTATCTCCAGGTGTTCTAATTCGGTTTTCGTAAGAAGCATTTTCTGGCCGATCAGCTTGACGGTAACAGCCACTCTCTTACAGTGATCACCTATCAGATTGTCAAAATCAGATATCAGGGCAATACAAACCCGAATGAATGCCATAAAATTTTGCTTCAATTCCTGGCAAAGATTATCCAGTTCTTCGGTTCTCTTGCGAACCTTCTCTTCAAGCTGGAGGTTAATATTTTTCAGTTGTTCATTCTGCCGCTGAGTGATCTCCTGTAACCTTTTGTTCTCCTGCATAAGATTGTACTGCGCTAAAGCCTGCCTGACCTTGATTTTCAGGTCTTCATCAACCCAGGGCTTGGTGATATACAGATATATCTGACCCTGATTAATGGCTGAGATAGCTGCCTGAATATCGCTGCTTCCGGTCAGTAAAATACGCATAGTTTCAGGATACTTCTCCCGCACTTTTTCCAGTAACTGTGAACCGGTCATGTGAGGCATCTTTTGATCGGAAATAACAGCACTGACAGCATGAGTCTGTAATATTTTTAAAGCTCCGTCTCCGCTGTCAGCCGTGTAGATCTGATAATCATCGTCCTGAAAGAGCCTCTGCAGGGACCTGGTGATATTAGGCTCATCATCAACGAACAAAAGACTATTCTTGGGAGTCATATCGATTGCATCTCTTGCCTGAAAATTACCGGGAACATTTTTACACGAGCCGCTGGGGTGGAAAAAGCACCACGAGTATAAGGGTTGACGGTTTAAAGTAGTATCTATTATTTCATCGTCACCAATCCACCTACTCTACTGACAGAACTTGTTGCTGTTTGAAAATCACGTGTACCTTGAAAATGAGCGCGGCTATTATTTTCAATAACCCGCTCTGAGTGGGCTCAAGCCAAAACATCAACCCTGCGCAAGAAGCTCATTAACATTCCGGCAAGGCTGGTGAACCACTCAGGCAAGATGGTCATGTGTATCATTGACGGATTCCCTGATGTGGAGGTGTTTGCATCTATCCAAGAACAATTGCTATGGCGAATGGCACTTACCTAAGACAAGAAGGAGGACACGAAGAGCACGAAGAGAGAGAAAGAGAGGGACCCTATCCCTTAAATCACCTTGACAGCCAGGATAATAGAATATATAATGACCACATGATTTCTTGCATTTTGAATTAAGTTTATGGTTTTACGGTGACTGCTGCACACCTCAAGAGAACCAATCAATTGAACAAGGCCTAAGAAATTCACAGTGCCCCCGAGCCAGAGAGTAGAAGAAGTATCATGCAAAATAAATTCCCGGACTGGTTGCACAAAAAACCCATCAATGTAGAGCAGGTCCATACTGTCAAGTCACTGCTGCGGAAACTGAAAGTTCGCACGGTTTGTGAATTGGCCCGCTGCCCGAATACCGGCGAGTGTTTTTCAAAACCCACGGCGACCTTTATCATCCTGGGAGACAGGTGTACCCGGGGCTGCAAATTCTGCAACATCCAGAGCCAGGCTCCTGGCCGTCCTGACTTTGAAGAGCCGCTCAACATAGCTGAAGCCACGCGGGTCCTGGAGCTCAAACATGTAGTCGTTACCTCGGTAACCCGGGATGATCTGGCTGATGGCGGTGCCTATCATTTTGCAGCCACCTTATATCAGATAAAGAAGCACAACAAGGATGTGACCACCGAGGTACTGATACCGGATTTCATGGGCTCACCCAAGGCCATCCGGACTGTTGTGGATATGAATCCGGATATCCTGAATCATAATGTGGAAACCGTTCCCCGGCTGTATGAGCAGATTCGTCACAAGGCAAATTATGAGCGTTCCCTGAAGGTGCTGCGCAGCGCCAAGCGGATGAATGGCAAGCTCAGGACAAAGTCCGGTCTGATGCTTGGTCTTGGCGAGAAGGAAGATGAGATTATCGAAGTCATGAAAGATCTGAAAGCGGCGCAGTGCGATATTTTAACTATCGGACAATACCTTCAGCCGAGCAAGGACCACATTTGTGTTCAGGAGTACATTAAACCTGAAGATTTCGTAAGATATAAAGAGATTGCCCTGGGATTGGGTTTTTCGCACGTTGAGTCTGCACCCTTTGTACGCAGCTCGTATAATGCAGAAGTTGTCTGTCGCAGTTGACCAAACGACTTTGTGAGGGCTCAAGCGGAGAGTATTCCGAAGCCCTTTTTTTCATCGGAAAACGGAAAAGAGGCGTGATGGCATGGATATCAAGGTGGGTCTTATCGGACTTGGTACGGTTGGCCGGGGAGTGGTCAATATCCTGATGCAGGATTCGCAGGTTCTAACCGCTCATCTGGGTTTTCCCGTGCAACTGGTTAAAATTGCTGACATAAACCCGAAGCGGGCTGAAGGACTGAATTTGCCTTCCGGAATGCTGACAACCAGTGCAGAGGAAATTCTTCATGATCCGCAGATTCAGATTGTCATTGAGTTGATTGGCGGCTATGAGCCGGCCAGGACCTTTCTCCTTCAGGCTTTTTCGCACGGCAAGCATGTTGTGACTGCGAACAAGGCACTTTTGGCCAAACATGGAGAGGAGATATTTGAGGCTGCCGCGGCCAGGCAGGTGGATATTGGCTTCGAGGCCAGCGTTGGCGGAGGAATTCCGATCATCAGGGCTGTCAGGGAGGGCCTGGCGGCTAACCGCATCAAGTCGGTTTATGGCATTATCAACGGAACAGCCAATTATATTCTGACCGAGATGGAAAGACGGGGAAGCTCCTTTGAGAGCGTTCTCAGTGAGGCTCAGGCTCAGGGCTTTGCCGAGGCTGATCCCACCTTCGATATCAAGGGAATTGATACGGCCCATAAGCTGGCTATCCTTGCCTCTTTGTGCTTTGGTACCCGCCTCTCTCTCGATACGATATTTATCGAAGGGATTGACCGGATTACCCCCCTTGATTTGCAGTTTGCCAGGGAACTTGGTTACAAGATCAAGCTTTTGGCTCTGGCTAAAGATGTCAATGGTGAAATTGAGGCCAGGGTCCATCCAACCCTGCTTTCTCAGGATTACCTTTTGGCTACTGTGGATGGAGTGTTCAATGCCATCTCTGTGGTTGGCGAGCGGGTCGGGTCAACCATGTTCTACGGCATGGGTGCCGGCGAGCAGCCGACAGCGACCGCCGTGCTCAGCGATGTCATGGAAATTGCCCGAAACATCCGAAAAGGCATTACCCGGCGGATAACTCCAACCTCATTCTCCGAAGAGTATATCCAAGAGAAAAAAGTGAGAGATATCAATCAGATTGTCTCTGCTTACTACCTTCGATTCTCCGCCCTGGACAAACCAGGAGTCATGTCGAGGATTTCCGGAATACTTGGTGAGCATAATATCAGCCTTGCTTCAGTCATTCAGAAGGAGCGGCGGGTTGGAGAGGCGGTTCCGATCGTCATGATGACTCATGAAGCCCTGGAGCAGAATATCCAGAATGCTCTCGGCGAGATTAACAGCCTCCCCTTTGTTACTGAAAAAGCGAACCTGATCCGGGTAGCGAAGCTTGATTAACGAGGCGAAAGAACAAAATGGAACAAGTGGTTATGTCAGCAAAAGAACAAGTGGTTATGTCAGCAAAAATGGAAAACGAATACCTTACCGAGCAAATCACGAGATTGAGACAGGAGAAAAAGGCTGTCATTCTGGCTCATAATTATCAGCGGCCGGAATTACTGGACATAGCCGATGTCCAGGGGGATTCCCTGGAGCTGAGCCGGGCAGCGGCCAAAACCGAAGCCAGGGTCATTGTCTTCTGTGGTGTGCGGTTTATGGCGGAAACAGCTTCGATCCTCTGTCCGGACAAGGTGGTTTTACTGCCGCAGGCCGATGCCGAATGCCCTCTGGCCAATCATATATCCGTGGACCAGGTGCGCGGCATGCGGGAAAAATACCCGCAGGCTATGGTAGTCTGCTATGTAAACTCGTCGGCTGAGGTCAAGGCAGCCAGCGATATCTGCTGCACCTCGGCCAATGCCGTCCGGGTGGTGAACTCGCTGAATGGCGCACGGCAGGTGGTGATGCTTCCGGATAGAAATCTGGCCCGCTATGTGGCCCGGCATACTGATAAACAGATTATTGCCTGGGAAGGGGGATGCCCTGCTCATTGCCAGTTGCAGGCCGAAGAGGTGCTGAGCATGAAAGTTGCCCATCCGGAAGCCAGGTTCATGGCCCATCCGGAATGTGATCACAAGGTCCTGGAACTGGCCGATTGCGTGACCAGCACTTCGGGCATGCTCCGGTATGTGGATCAGTCCGGGGCTCCGGAATTCATTGTCGGTACTGAGGAAGGAATGGTCCATGTGCTGAAGGTGGCCTTTCCTGATAAAGTGTTTTATCATTTTCCCCGGCCCATGATCTGCCGGGATATGAAAAAAATTACCCTGGCCTCGGTGTATGAGGCCCTTGTCAGAATGCAGCATGTGGTCAGCGTTTCTGATGACATTCGAAAACCCGCTCTGGAGTGTATATCCAGAATGATGAAGGTCGGGTGACGGGAATAAGAATACTATGGAATCAAAAGAGATAAGATCAGCTTTTTTACGGTTTTTTGAGGAAAAGGGTCATACGGTCCTGCCCGGCTCTTCGCTGGTGCCGCATGGGGATCCCACCCTGCTGTTTACCAATGCCGGAATGGTCCAGTTTAAGGATATTTTCACCGGCAAGGCAGCGCGGGCCTTTCCCAGAGCAGCCACCTGCCAGAAATGCGTGCGGGCCGGAGGAAAGCACAACGATCTTGAGAACGTCGGCTATACGGCCCGGCATCATACCTTTTTCGAGATGCTGGGTAATTTCTCCTTCGGCGATTACTTCAAGCAGCAGGCTATCGAACTGGCGTGGGAGTTTCTGGTCAGCCGGTTGAACCTGCCCAGGGAAAAACTCTGGGTTACCATCTTCCGCGAGGATGATGAAGCCTTTCGGATCTGGACTGAAACAATCGGCCAGCCGCAAGAGCGAATCGTCCGTCTGGGAGAAAAAGATAATTTCTGGGCTATGGGAGATACCGGCCCCTGCGGTCCCTGCTCGGAAATCCTGATCGATCAGGGCCCTGAATTCAGTTGCGGCCAGCCCAATTGTGCACCGGGCTGTGACTGTGACCGCTACCTGGAATTGTGGAACTTGGTCTTTATGCAGTATGAGCGCTCGAAAGAAGGGGTATTATCTCCTCTGCCAAAGCCGAGCATCGATACCGGCATGGGTCTTGAGCGCGTTTCGGCTGTCTTGCAAAGGAGCCGGTCAAACTATGAGACCGACCTTTTCTGGCCGGTTATCCGGTTCATCGGGGAGCTTTCAGGCCGCGAATATCTGACCGGCTGTTTCGGGGCCAAGGATAATGTCTCGATCCGGGTAATTGCCGACCATGCCCGCTCCTGCACCTTTTTGATTGCCGACGGGGTCCTCCCCTCGAATGAAGGCCGGGGGTATGTCCTGCGGCGGATCATCCGGCGGGCCGCCCGGCATGGCAAGATGCTGGGCATCGAGCGGCCCTTCCTGTTTCAGACCATCGAGCGGGTGGTATCGACCATGAAAGATGCGTATCCTGAAATCGAGGACCGGCAGGGGCTGATCGCCTCCGTGGTCAGGCAGGAGGAGGAGCGTTTTTCGCATACCCTGGAGCGGGGTATGGCTGTACTCGATGAAATCATAGCCAGAGCACGTCAGCAGGCGGATTCCGGCCAGGCGGAAAAGGCGCGGATCGTGCCGGGTGAGGATATCTTCAGGCTGTATGATACCTTCGGCTTTCCGGTGGACCTGGCCCAGGATATCCTGAAGGAAAACAGCCTGGAATTCGATCAGGCAGGATTTGAGGCTGCTATGGATCAGCAGCGGCAGATGGCCCGGCAGGCCTGGGTGCAGGGGGCTGAGAGCAGGGAGCTTTCTCCCGCCCTGGTGCAACTGGGCCGCGAGCTTCCTCCAACCTGGTTTCTCGGATACACCGATGAGGAATGCCAGGCCAGGGTTCTGGCCATTCTCCGCAATGGTGAGCGGGTCAGCAGGGCGGAGCAGGGGGATGAGGTGGACATTATTCTCGATAAAACCACCTTCTACGGAGAAAAGGGCGGACAGGTCGGAGATCAGGGCATCCTGGAAAAAGAGGGGATGCGGGCTGAAGTATTCGACACCCGGTGGCCGACTCCGTCGCTTGTCATCCACCGGAGCCGGATCAAAAAGGGGCACCTCCAGGAGGGTGACGAGGTTCAGACCAGGATCGACCGGGAGCGGCGAAAAAGCATTGCCCGCAATCACACGGCCACCCACCTTTTGCAGGCCGCCCTGCGGCAGGTTCTGGGCGACCATGTCAAACAGTCCGGCTCCCTGGTGGAACCCGATCGCCTGCGGTTTGACTTTACCCATTTTACCGCTGTCCTTCCGGAGGAACTGGAGAGGGTCGAATCCCTGATCAATGAAAAGGTAGTCGAGAACCTGGCTGTAAACACTACGGTCATGAACCGGGAGGAAGCGGTCAGGGTGGCCACTGCCTTATTCGGCGAGAAATATGAACAGGAAGTGCGGGTGGTCCGGACAGCGGATTTCAGCTCCGAAGTGTGCGGAGGAACCCATACCGGGAGTACGGGGGAAATCGGCCTCTTCAAGATCACCAACGAGTCGAGCATTGCCGCTGGAGTGCGAAGGATCGAGGCCATAACCGGCTTTGGCGCATACCAGTACGTTCGCCAGATCGAGCAGGAAGTCAGGAGCACGGCCAGACTCCTCAAATCGGATCTGGCCATCAGCCGCAAGGTCGAACAACTGGTGGCCGTAAGCCGCCAGCAGGAGAAGGAAATCCAGCGGCTGAAGGAAAAACTGTCAGCCAGCATCACCGCCGCTATCCTGGAATACCGCCGCCAGGTGGACGATATTACGGTCCTGGCCCATCACATCAGGGAGCTTGAGCTGGATGCAGCGGGATTGCGCGATATGGCCGATCTTCTCAAAGACCGCCTCCGCTCCGGAATTATTGTCCTTGGCAGCACGCAGGACGGCAAGGTGAACCTGGTGGCCGTGGTGACCAATGACCTGAGCAACCGGTTCCATGCGGGAAATATTATCAAAAAAATTTCAGCTATCGTCGGAGGCAGTGGGGGAGGCCGTCCCACCATGGCTCAGGCCGGAGGCAACAGACCGGAGAAATTGGATGAGGCCTTGTTGCAGGTAGCTGAAATTGTTAAAGAATAGGAGTCAGGAGTCAGGAGTCAGGAGAGAATAGGGGCGGCCCCCTGTGGCCGCCTTTGGGAGTCAAACGCTATCTTGAGGGGGAAGATGATGAGCGAAGAGAGTAAGTTCAGTGAGTTTTTCCAGAAGTTATTCGCGGCGGGATATGGATTTATCACCTTTTCTGAAGAGAAGGCCAGGAACTTTATCGATGAAATGATCCGCAGGGGTGAGATCAGCCAGAAAGAGGGCGAAGGGCTGATGAAGAATATCATGGAAAAAATCCATACCGGCAGCCGGGAGACCGAGCAGAAGGTCAGGGAAATGATCCGCAAGTATTCGAAAACCGCTCCTGCTCAGAAGGCTCCCGAAGGGGAGGAACTGAGTGCGGCAGCTAAAGCTCAGATCGATGAGCTGCGAATCAGAATTGCCGAACTGGAAAAGAAACTGGCTGAAATGGATACGAGAAAAGGCGCTCAGGAAACAGGCCAGACAGAGGAGCCAACAGGGCAATCCTGATTGCTAGTGCAGGTATGCCCCTTTCCGGTCTGAATCAGACATATAAAAATATCCGCCGGTTCCAGACCATTCTGAATGTCCTTTTCAAGAATGGTTTTGGACATCTGATCGAGCGGCTCAATCTCCAGCACCTCATCACCGCAGGTCAGCGGGTAATCGGACTCAAGAGATATCCGCCACTCGAAGCGGACAGGATATCCATGCCTATCCGTGCCCGGATGGTGTTTGAAGAGCTTGGGCCTACCTTTATCAAGCTTGGTCAACTGCTGAGCCTGAGGACCGATCTTATTCCCGAAGAATTCGCCGCTGAATTCCGGAAGCTTCAGGACAGGGTGCCTCCGGTCCCTTTCAGTGAAATTAAAGAGCAGATCGAGTCGGAGCTGAAAGTTCCGCTGGAGTCGGTCTTCTCGTATGTTGAACCGATCCCCTATGGGTCCGCTTCCATTGCCCAGGTTCATGAAGCTATCCTGCCTGACGGACGGCAGGTCATGCTCAAGGTGCAGCGGCCCAAGATCACCGAAATAATCGAGACCGACATCAGCATTCTCTTCCACCTTGCCTATCTGCTTGACCGGTATGTTCCGGAAAGCAAAGTCTATTCCCCATCGGACATTGTCGATGAATTTTCCCGGTCCATCAAGCGTGAGCTTGACTTTACCATCGAGGCCGGTAATACTCAGCGCTTTGCCAATAACTTCGCCAAAGACCGGCATGTAGTGATTCCCAAGGTCTACTGGGAGCTGACTACCAAAAAAGTTCTGGTTCTGCAGCGGCTCAGTGGCGTACGCATCGACCAGATTGAGACCCTGAAGGCGCGGGGATGGAGCACCTCGAAGATCGCAGTTTTAGGCTCAAAGATTTTTTTGAAGCAGATTCTGGAATACGGTTTTTTTCATGGCGATCCGCATCCCGGAAATCTCCTGGTAGTGGACGAGGATGTTCTGGCGTTGATCGATTTTGGAATCGTCGGACGGATGGACAGGGAGCTTAAGGAGAGCTGCTCGATTATCTTTTTCTCCCTGCTGAACAAAGATTATGAAAGACTGGTTCAGGAGTATATTAAAGTAGGATTTACCTCACCCGATACCAATATCAGGCATTTCCGGCAGGACTTGACCGAACTGCTCGATACCTATCTCGACCGGCCCATGAAGCTTCTCAATATCGGGGAAATTATCACGCATACCATTGAAATCTCTCTGCGGCATCACATCAAAACCCCGAAGGATATTATCCTCCTGGGCAAAACCCTCCTGTTTATCGAAAGCATCGGAACCGAGCTTGATCCAAATATCAGCCTGCTGGCCATATCCCGGCCATACGCCCGGAGGCTGATAAGCAGAAGGTTCCACCCCCGGAGGCTGTTCAACGAGGTCAGAACCAGCCTGCTCGATATCTCCGACCTTATCAGGCCACTCCCCCGGCAACTGCGCACCCTGATCCAAAAACTCATCGACGGCAAGCTGGAGATCGAATTCGTGCACCTTGGCCTGGAAAACCTGATCCATGAGATCGACCGCTCCAGCAACCGGATATCCTTCGGGCTGATCATCTCTTCATTGATCATCGGCTCTTCCATTGTCATGCACACCCAGATCGGCCCGGCAATCCTGGGGTTGCCAGCCATCGGCATTGCAGGCTACCTGTCCGCCGCAGTCATGGGGATATGGCTGGTGATTTCGATCCTGCGGTCAGGGAAGCTGTAAGGGGGCTGTCTTCTCACCTTCTTGCAATTATTCCCGGAATGCGTTATCTTTCAGGATAGAGACTGGAGGGGACGAAGGGCAGGATGGATGGAGAGCGAACCGTATGGAGAGTAGAAGATATGGAAAAAGTGATGAGAGTAATGAGCTTATTCCGGGAGGAGTTCCTCCCGAAGGAGAAGAGGTTGTATGTGCCGAGTATGACAGTGGATGGAAGGAGGCCATAGAGCAGTATTTTACGGAGTTTTTGTCCTTTTTCTTCCCGGCTGCTTATGCTGAGGTGGACCTTCGAGGATGCAAACAATCTTGCTCATCGCTATGAGGTGAACCGATGGGGATTCAGACTGCTGTTTGACTTTCCCCTGGTGAAACTGGTGGATTACCGGGCACGGATCGAAGAGCTTGAGGCCAGCACTAATCCCTTCGGGATCATTGTCCTGGCTCATCTTCGCAGCCTTGAGACCAGAAAGGATATGATGAGCAGGCTCTCCTTTGAACTGAGTCTGGTCAAGGTGCTCTATGAAAAAGGATACAGCAGGCAGGATATCCTGAATTTATATCGATTCATCGACTGGCCGATGGTGTTACCGGAAGGGCTTTCCCTTCGGTTTCACGAGCAGATCGAAGCTTATGAGGAGGAAAAGAAGATGGCCTATGTGACTACCGCCGAAAGAATAGGCAGACAACGGGGAATACAGGAAGGGGTGCAGCAGGGATTGAGGCAGGGGCTGCTTTTGAGGCTGTTGCCCCGGGGCTGGAGTTAAAGTTTGGGGAGGATGGTTTGCGGCTCTCCGGGCGGATCAACCAGATAGATTCAATCGAGCAGTTGGAGAAGATTAAAGAAGCGATCAGAACAGCAGCAAACATTCAGGAAATCGAAACCCTGATTGGGCAAGGCTAGTGTAATCTGTGGAGCTGATCAGCGACAAATAGCGGAAGCCATTAAGATTGCCGCTATCTCTTGAGGCCAATACCTTAGCCCTCAAAAATCTGCTACTATGCATGGTAGTCTCCAAACAAATGAAAACTGGGGTCAGGCATTGAATTATGAGGTTGGGCGATACATTCACGATTCAAGGCACGAACCCCAGACTTTACGCGGAAAGATGAACCCTTCAGCGCACTAACTAATCTTTAATTACTCCATCTTCCCAGGCAGGGCCTCGAATGTACCTTAACATTTTCCCAAATAGTCGGGGCATATTGTTTGAGTTCCTTTTATGATATGGTGATCTATCAATAGAAATCGGAATGCTTCTTGCGTAATTTGATCTACAGGTTAGATCAATTTCAAACTGATTTTTATTTCAACCCCTGAAATTTCAGGGGTTGAGAACCGCCGTGCATAAATCATTCCGAACGGTATTGGGCCAGTAATGTAAAAAGCTCAAAAAGATAGCTGCACTAACGTAACTGCATTGACGATCGGATTGGGCCCGCGGGCTTGCGCCCGCGGGCCCGGCACATCGATGAGAGACAATAATGCACAATTTGACAGGCAGGATGCGGAAGCCCGGTTTGTATTTGCATTTTTGCAATTCATTAGCAATAATGCAAGCGATCTCCTTTTTACTTATCAATCTTGAATCGGGATTAATCCGTCATCTTCTTGCCGTATCTTTTTATGCAAAAATGCAAATCGATCGGTTTTGATACGGCGGGTGAGCTTTTTCGGACACCCATGCAAAATATCGACTGATACCTGGCAACAGATTGATAAATTGGCTCTTCCAGGCAGTACCCCGAAGAAAATGCAAATTTTCTCTACCCTGATCTTTATCCGGCACCTATCTTGCATGATTTCCCACCAGAAGTCAAGAAGCTTAAGGCACCTGAAGTAAAACTAACCCAGCAAGTAAAGCGTGAAGGTGAAGAAGATGAGAGTTGAAAGGAAAGCAGTGGCTTATACCCCTCCGAATGAGGAACCCGATGAGGGGACGTTCGAGATAGTCAAAAAACTCAATGGTCTGATCGAGTTTATCAGCCATCAGATTGTTGGCCGGGAAGAGATCATCCGCCAGTCGTTCTATGCTCTTCTTACGGGAGAGCATCAGTTGCTCTTCAGCCGGACCGGTATGGCCAAAAGCCTCCAGGCAAGGCAGATATTCAATTGCTTCGAACAGGTCACGGTTTTTGAAAAGCAGCTTACCAAAGACACCATGCCCGATAATCTGTTTGGGGCTTACGACATTGTCCAGCTCAAAAGAGGGAAACTGGTTCACAATGTCGATGGCTCCATCGTGCTGGCTGATTTCGCCTTCCTGGATGAGGTCTTTGATGCTAATGACATGCTCCTGCGCTCATTGCTTTCTCTTTTGAATGAAAAAAGGTTCATGAATGGGGGCGAGCAGATTTCTTCACCGCTCAACACCGTTATCGCCACAGCCAATTACGTGCGGGTCACGGAAGTGCTGGAGGCTGTTTTGGACAGGTTTTTGTACAAGAGCTTTATTCCGGAGAACAAGAACCTGTATCTCCAGATGCTTATCGACTATGTTTTTCGCGAAAATCATGGCCGGGTAGTCGACCCACAGGTAAAAATCAATCTGGAGGAGCTCTGTGCTCTGAAGAATATCATTAACAGCCAGCGTATTGAAATTCCGGATTATATCCTTTTTCTGAAAAACTATATTGTAAGAAGATACATCGAGGAGGTAAGGTCCACAGATCCTGAACGGCCCGATTTCATCATTGGCGACCGAACCAGTGTCAAGATTCAGAACCTGCTGCGTGCCTCGGCAATTCTCGATTACCGGACAGCGGTGGAGGAGAAGGATCTTGAGCAGATGTATTACCTGATTTGCATGCTGGGGAAAAACAATGAGAAAGAGCGTCTATCCACAATCGTGGAAACTGCCCGGAAATACTTTGGAGACGATAAGGAAGTGCTGGAAGACATTCTTCCTATCAGCCGGCTGGTGTGGGAAATGAAAAGGTCCAGAGGAGAAGATGATCCCCTGAAATCGGCAAGGATGATCTCGGCAATGGAAGGAATTGAGGATGCGTTGAAGGATAAGGGTAACCGTCGTGGCTTTCGGAAGAAGCTGGCTGACATGATGCCGAAAAGGGTTATTACCCTGCCTCACAAATCGGAAATGGAAAGAATCGTGAGTATGGTTCGTCAGTATTGTACTACTTTGAAAAATATAGCTGCGAAAAAGGAAACTATTGAGCTTATCAGTGGATTGGAGGAAGACCTGGATAATTTCCGGCTTAGGCCGCAATAAGTAAGCGATTGAAGCAGCAAGAGTTTTTTAGGCCCCAGGCAGAGTTATGGCGACCCCAGCAATTTAAATTTCTCGGCTCGATGAAGCAGGCGGAGAATTTCTCTTCTCATGAGCCGGATAAAAAAAGCATCAAACCCTCTTCACCCCATACCGGCAAGGCGACATGCCGGGCAAGGGCCCCTGGCAGAACAAGCCAGGGGCCCTTCTCTCCCATTTTCGTTTTTCTTTCTTGATTCTTCAAGAGTAAAAATGGTAAAAATAGCCATGCGTATTTTTCCCCCTCTCTTCCGATACAGCTTGATTTTGGCGATCTGTGCCACCTGTCTGGCCTGTGCCACAAGGCCGCTGCGTCTTCCTCCGCCAGCAGGTCCCCGAAAAGGCCCCGAATTTCCTCTCAACTATACGGAAGAAGGAATCGCTTCCTGGTATGGTGCTGATTTTCACGGCAGAAGGACCGCCAATGGAGAGATCTATGATATGTACAAGAATACAGCGGCTCACCGATATCTCCCCCTGGGCTGTTATACCCAGGTGGTTAATCTGAAGAATCAAAAGTCTCTTGTAGTCAAGATCAATGACCGGGGGCCTTTTGTCAAGGACCGGATCCTTGACCTTTCCTATGGTGCGGCCTGTGCTCTGGGAATGGCTGAAGATGGCCTCGCACCGGTAAAGATCGAGTTGATTCGGCTGCCAGAGCAGGGAGGGGAGCAGGAAGGTGGTTTCTTTATCCAGATTGGCGCCTTCAGTTATCAGGCCAATGCTGATCGCTTGCAGCAGCAGCTTTCCGTCCATTATCCAACCCGTCAGGTAGTCTATCAGAGGCCGGACTCCCCGCCGCTTCACCGGGTCTGGATCGGCCCCTTCGAGCATATTTTCTCAGCCCGCAAAACCTTACAGGAGTTTGAGACCATGGGCTACACCGACTCTTTTATCGTAGCCGAGTAAAAAGTGTGGATACCTGCCCTTTGCTCTCTCTTGCCAAAGAGGGCTGGAAATGGTATGGTTAATTGTTCGATAATGATGGTTATACTGTGAACGGGTGAATATTGAACTTTTTGCTCAGGAGTCAGAAGCCAGGAGTCAGAAGTCAGGAGCCAGGAGCCAATACCTTCTTCTGAATTCTGACTCCTGACTCCTGGCTCCTTTGGAAAAGTTCAGTTCTAAGCCGTTTATAGTATAACTATTCATCAAACAGGGGAAAGAGATGAATTCGGATATCATTTTTAATTCCTTCGGTTTATTCATCCTGGGTCTGGTACTGCTCTTTGGTTCCTACGATATCCTTCTGCGCCTTATCCATAGCCAGCAGAGAAGAAAGACCGGGCTGGTTATATCCTGCATCTTCCTGGCAGTCATGGGAGCGGTGTTCCTGATTCTCTCCATTCTCATGCTGGCCAAACTCTATGCAAGCAGCAAATCGCTGTTCTTTACCGGCGTGGTCATTTTTGTCGCTGTGGCTGGAGGCACGTTTCAACTCATGAAATGGAAGCGCGAGATTGCCCGTGAGGACTGGAACATGCAAACCCGTCAGGGCGATGAAACACCCGGGATGAAGGGGCATCCCAAAGAGAGATGATCTAAAGGGAAAGAAAAATATGAAACCAAATGTACAGGAATACATTTCAGAAATAGAGCGCCTCTATTCGGAGATAGACAAGTGGATAAAAAAACAAGCCGCTTATCCTTAAAAGAGAAGATATTGAAATTAATGAGGAATTACCAGGCCATTATAAGGCCCCTCGTCTTTTCCTCCAAGATCAGGAGGGAAAGCAAATTGCAGAGTTACGACCTGGCGGGGAAAAGCTCGTTTAGTAGATGCCGGCCTTTTTCTGGAACTTCTTTCAGAGGTCTCAGATTATGCAGTCGGATAATCCCTTGGAGCCTATATGGCAAGCCTATCAAGTGACCAGAGACTGCCTGAAAGTTGCCCAACGGGCTATCAATAAGCAGCAGCCATCATTTCTCGGGGGAACTCAATGTGTGGGCATTCCTCAACAGGAAGCTACCCAATGGATTGTTATGAGCCGTGACGAATCCGATGATTGTGTAATCCTTTCTCTTTGGGCAGTATTTGAGCGGATTATCATCGATTACATGCAGAGGAAAGGACAAAAGATACTTGATGAATCTCCTAAGGTCTTTTCACAAAAGTTTTATAAACAGCTTCAGAGAGAGGTGGAGTACTGGAAGATAGACGATATCTTAGATCTTTTTAAAGGAACTATTGATCCAATTTTAATCGGGCATGCCAAGCAAATCAAAGATCATCGGGACTGGGTAGCACACCGGAACATCAATCGAGGCAAGGTCTTACCTGATTTTGCTTATAAAATCTTATCGGAAATCCTGAGTCAGATTCAACAGCCCGCAGAGTAACCCAATAAGGACCGGAAGGTGAAGGATCATACAACCGTTGAAGTTACCAAAATCAGGAAATCCGGGGTCTTTTCAATCCAGGATGAAGTCATTCGGGAAATCCCCCTGACGATCCGGATTAACGGCACCCCGTGCGCGACCCTGATGCGCACTCCGGGGCGGGAAAGAGAATTAGCCCTTGGTTTTTGCTTTACTGAAGGCATCTTGCCTGATTCATGGCGGGAAGGCGGTCTTCAATGGGAAGATTGCAATCCGCAGGGCAATACCATCGGCCTGCAGATCGAACATTCCCCCGCGTTCCAGCCTGCCAGGCCCCTGTCTTCTCCTTCCTCCTTGACTGATTCTGCAGAGATCAGATTCATGGAACCGGAACCTTCTGGGGATGAGACTGAAATAGCCAACCGGATCTCTCCCTCCGTGGGCACAATCGACTGTCAACTGCGAATCCCGCTGCCGGTTCTGCACAGCATCGAGGGCCAGGCCCGGCAAAAGCAGGCCCTTTTCACCCTTACCGGAGCGACGCATGCAGCCTGTATCTTTGATCATCAGGGAAATTACCTTTTCTGTTTCGAGGATATGGCCCGGCATAACGCTTTGGATAAAGCCATCGGGCACGCTTTACTTGCCGGGGTGGAGCTTGGCGATAAAATTTTATTCCTGAGTGGCCGGACTAATTACACCCTGATTTGCAAGGCGGCCCGCTGCCGCATTCCCCTGGTTGCTTCCGTCTCCGCTCCCACCTCACTGGCAGTGAGTTTAAGCAGAAGGGTCGGGATAACGTTGATCGGATTTTTGCGCTCCGGAGAAATGAATATTTACGCAGGAGCGGAGCGGATCGTTATGTAAAGAAGACAGGAGTCAGGAGTCAGGAGTCAGAAGAGAGACAACCGATAAACCACTGCTGGAGTTAACGGACATGAGCAGAAAAGACAAAATAAAATTGACCCACGGGGTCAAATCCGCTGGCTGAGCTTCCAAACTGGGTCCGGGTGACCTGCAGGCTCTGCTGGCCCGCCTGCCGCAGCAGGCGGAGCATCCGAAGGTGCTGGCCGGGTTTGGCCATGCGGAGGATGCTGGTGTGTATCAACTCTCCGAGGATCTGGCTTTGATTCAGACTGTTGATTTTTTTACTCCTATTGTGGACGACCCGTTCGATTTCGGCCAAATTGCCGCAGCCAATTCTCTGAGCGATGTTTACGCCATGGGCGGCACGCCGATTTCCGCCCTGAATATCGTCGCTTTTCCCATTCGCTGTCTGGGAATCGAGGTTCTTGAGCAAATCCTGCAAGGAGGAGCGACGGCTCTGGCCGAAGCCGGAATTCCCTTGATCGGGGGGCACAGTATCGAGGATGAGGAGGTCAAATACGGCCTGTCCGTGGCCGGGCTTATTCATCCCCAAAAAATCATCCGGAATAATACCCTGAAACCAGGCGACAAACTGGTGCTGACCAAGCCCATCGGCACGGGAGTCATAGCCACTGCCCTGAAAGCGGAAATGGCCAATTCCGAGCATGTCCAGGCTATGATCCGGTCCATGAAAAGCCTGAACGAACTTCCCGCCCGGATAATGCAGGATTATGAAGTTCATGCCTGTACGGACATTACCGGCTTTGGCCTTCTGGGACACATCCGGGAGATGGTCGATGGTTCCGGCTGCACCATCCGGATATACAGCCAAAGCATACCCTTTATCGAGGGGGCCCCTGATTATGCCCGGCTGGGCCTCGTTCCTGGCGGGGCATATCGCAACAGGGAGTTTGTTCAAAATTACCTCACCGGCTACGAATCAATTGCTCAGGAGATTCAGGATCTGCTTGTTGATCCGCAAACCTCCGGCGGCCTTTTGATTTCCCTCCCGGCTGCCTCGAGCGGACAATTTCTGGAAGCTCTTCTCAACACTTATCCTCTGCCGTCGGCCATTATCGGTGAGGTCATCGCAGGATCGGAGCAAATTCAGATCGCCCGGCATCCGTGACGTGAATATTGACTTTGAGAGTGAAAAGGAATTAAAATAGCTTCTATTAGAGTAGAGGCGGGAAATAGTAAGGTCATGGAAAAGATCGAAAATTGCCGATACCTTACTGGAGATGGAGAAGGCTGTATATCTCTGGGAAAATTGATTTTCCCCTCGTTAAGAGAGATCTGTAACAGTCCACTTTAATTACGGGAGGTATGAATCATGGCCTTGCTTGATAAGATGGTTGAAGGGTGGGGACCGGGTATTCTGGCAGGCATTGGCCTGGCTTTGGCTGCGCCTGTTGTCTTGCCGCTGGTGGGAAATATAGTCCGGCCTCTGGCCAAGACGGTAATCAAGGGAGGAGTCATTGTCGGAGACAAGGTTAAGGAGATGGCTGCCGAAGTCAGTGAGCAGGTCAGTGACCTGGTAGCCGAAGTCAGGGCTGAGGAAGCAGCAGCCTCGGCCAGATCAGGGCAGGGGAGCAATCCTCCGTCCACACCTCTTGAGCACCCGGCACAGGGATAGTCAGGATCATGAAGATTTCCACACCATGGCCAGATGCGATCCTGATGGATGATTGAGGAGGGGAGTAATAAGGTTTGCGGAAAGCAGGAAGGGAGAATAGACATGGCTATTCCAAAAAACTTGGACGAATGCTTTAACGAATTAAACAGGATGCTGGGGACCCTGGTAATTGACGAGATCAGGAATGAAAAAGAAAGCACCGTACGCATGTTTCATTATGGCCTCGGCACCGCGATCAAGAACAATTGGGAATTATGGCGCGCTCATTCACCTCTTGCTCAGTATTTTAACCGGCTTGGCATATACCATGCCGATGATATGTCAGACATCATCCTTACTTCCTTTTGGAGGTATCTGAATAATAAACCTCTCAATGTGGAAGAGCTTGTCAAGCGGTATCAGAAGTTTTGGCTGAAGTTTGATGAAAAGACAGCATCGAGTTGAGTAGTAAGTGGCCAGTGGCCAGTGGTCAGTGATCAGTGGCCAGTGGTCAGTAAAGACAACTGCTGGAAAAACAGGAGTCAGTTGTCAGTAAAAAAACTGAAAAACCATAACTTCAAACTGATAGATTCTTTTCCTGTCTACAAGTGCTCCAGGACCTTTTATCTTCTGTGCCCCGTTGTGCCTTTGCGCCTGAGTAGTTACTTCTACTCAAGGATTTGGGAACCGCTGGAATTCTGGTAGGCAATTTCATGGCCTGATGAATCGACAATGCTGATTGAAGGAGTGGCATTGGGCGTGCAAGTGACAATCTTGGCTATATTGCAGGCAATAAGGGTATATTGGTTGGTGAGGACCTGAAGGACCTGGGCCTTGTAATTTTGCGGGAGGAGCTTCCAGATGCTCGAGGCCTTCGTCTCCAGGCGCATGCCGGAATCGAGCATGGTATAATCCGTGAACAGGGTTTGCCCGAACTGCATCTGGGTCCTTGAATTAATCCGCTCAAGCAGGCCATCAATGAGGCTTTCCACGGACTCCGATGTACCGGCAGGATATTCCGGCATCGGCTGATTCAGGGGAGGGGGTGTCATTGCCGGTTTCGCTGCCGGAGACTGAGAAGGGGCGGGGGGAGTCTTTTCCTCCTGCCTGGCCTCTTGAGCCGGTTTTGGCGGATGATTATCAACATACTTCTTTTCTATCCAGCCTGTCTTTTCTCCCGGCATCTTGAGGCTATACCAGCCCTTTTCTTCTCCGGTCACAGCTATCCGGTCACCTTTTTTACCCTGCTGGAGGATCTGACCGCTTTCCTGGGGAAGAGACCTGATTGTAGCCTCATCAGCATTGATGTAGAGATTCCTGACCCTTTTCGGCTTTTCTAGTTTCGAAGCAAGGGCTGGTTTTTTTTCACCGGATTCCGATTGAAAGGGTGCAGTTTGGTAAAAGAAGGTAACATAGCTGAGAAAAGCAATTACCAGGACAATGATAAACATCACAACCCAGAAAAGCTTATCGGCAAACCTAGACATATGATCTCCTTGTTTGGATGATTTCCAGAGTATAAATTTATAATACTACCATAAACGTGTTCCCAAATGAAGGGGAAAATCAATCAGTGGTCAGTGACCAGTGACCAGTGGTCAGTAAAGAGTGGTCAGGAGCCAGGAGAGACACAACATGGCGGTCTGACTCATGAGAGGTTCGTGACTAGCCGTGAAAGCAGGGAAAGCCCTTGATTGGCAGTCAATGACCAATAGTTAAATTTATCTATAAAACAGCAGGTTACATGATAATTCCTGAGCGACTGGCAATGCTGGACGGGTAAAGTGGATGGAAAACAACCCGATGATTGACGAAAAAGCTTGACAATACTGATCTCTTGGTATATTTATACTGAAAAACCGTAACTCAAACAGGAAAGGAGGGAATGAGTAGGTGAATAAGGCTGATTTGATAGATAAGATGGCTACAGAAGCAAACATTAGTAAAGCAGCCGCGGAAAAGGCACTGGGAGCTCTGACCGATGGGATTAAGACTGCCCTGCAGAAAGGAGAGCCCGTTACTTTGATTGGTTTTGGTACTTATTCCGTGACTGAGCGTAAAGCCCGGACCGGCAGAAATCCACAGACAGGTGAGGAGTTGCAGATCCCCGCAAAAAAGGCTATTAAATTTAAAGCGGGAAAAGGCTTGAGAGACGCGGTGGAGTAAAAAGTTGGAAAGGTAATTCGAGGGGGGTAACAATGAGGGTATGAGTGGGGAGTTACCCCCCTTTTTCTCTGGATTGAGATTAATCAGCGACTGGTAATCCGCAACTTAACCAAAGAGTTACGAAGGCGTGAATACAGCAGGAAAAAAGCTTTATCAGCTCTCCCTCCATGAAGCGTCCCGAATGCTTCGGGAGAGGGAGATTTCATCCGTCGAGTTGGTAAACTCGGTTCTCGAACGGATCGAAGAGGTCGATCACCTCTATCGTGGTTATCTAACGGTAGATGCAAAAGGGGCACGGGACCAGGCACGGCAGGCTGACCGGATGCTGGCCGATTCAGGTGGATGTCCGCTGCTGGCGGGCATCCCGATTGCAGTCAAGGATAATATCTGCACCCGGGGAGTGAGAACGACCTGCGCCTCAAAGATCCTGAGTAATTTTATCCCTCCTTATGAAGCTACCGTAATCAGAAAGCTTCGGGATCAGGGGGCAGTCATTGTCGGCAAAACGAATCTGGATGAATTTGCCATGGGTGCCTCCACGGAAACTTCCCATTTTGGCTGCACCGCAAATCCCTGGGATCTTGCACGGGTTGCGGGCGGCTCAAGCGGCGGGTCCGCAGCCGCTGTGGCTGCGGATGCAGCCATCTCCTCCCTGGGGTCTGATACCGGCGGATCAATCCGCCAGCCGGCGAGCTTCTGCGGGGTGGTTGGTTTAAAACCTACCTATGGCCGGGTTTCCCGATTCGGCCTGGTGGCTTACGCTTCCTCCCTTGACCAGATTGGCCCCATTACCAAAGATGTTACCGACAGCGCCATGATGCTGGAAGTCATCAGCGGGTACGACCCTCATGATTCAACCTCCGTCGATAAACCTGTTCCCGCCTTTCAGAAATCTTTAATCAGTGACATACGGGGAATGAAAATCGGCCTGCCCGTGGAATATTTCCAGGAGGGACTGGATAAGGAGGTAGAGCAGCGTGTCCGTGATGCTGTCTCTCTCTTGCAGAACCTGGGTGCGGAGGTTGAAGAGGTGAGGATGCCTCATACCGAATATGCCGTGGCCACCTATTATATTCTGGCTACAGCCGAGGCCAGTGCGAATCTGGCCCGGTATGACGGAGTCAAATACGGATTTCGGGAAGAAAACTTCTCAAATCTCATTGAATTGTATGAAAATACAAGGCAGGGCGGATTCGGGTCGGAGGTCAAGCGGCGGATCATGCTGGGAACCTACGCCTTAAGCTCCGGGTATTATGATGCCTATTACCTGAAGGCCCAGAAAGTCAGGACTCTGATCAAGCAGGATTTTGAAGAGGCGTGTAAAAAATTCGATTGTCTGGTTACTCCCACCTCACCTGTTCCCGCTTTTGGCATCGGAGAAAAAATCGACGATCCTTTGCAGATGTATTTGCTCGATATCTATACTATTTCGGCTAATCTGGCCGGTGTTCCCGCTGTTTCAATACCCTGCGGTTTTTCCAGCCAGGGAATGCCCATCGGCCTGCAAATTCTGACCGGTCATTTCCAGGAAGAGAAAATACTTCGGGTTGCCTATACTTTCGAGCAAAATACCGACTACCATAAGCAGCGCCCTGACATTCGTCGGATGCCGGGAAATTCTGAGTGAAGGTGCTGTAAGATAAGGAATTCCATGAACTACGAAGCAATTATCGGGCTGGAGGTTCATGCCCAGCTCCTGACCAGATCGAAAATCTTCTGCACGTGCAGCACAAGCTTCGGCGGCCTGCCGAATTCGCAGGTCTGCCCGGTTTGCCTGGGTTATCCGGGAGTGCTTCCCGTGCTCAACCGCCGGGTTGTGGAATATGCGGTCAAGGCTGCTCTGGCCTTGAATTGCCGGATCAATGAGTGGTGCAGGTTCGACCGGAAGAATTATTTCTATCCGGATCTGCCCAAAGCCTATCAGATATCCCAGTTTGCCGCCCCTCTGGCTGAACACGGGTTTATCGAGATTATCGGCGAAGGCGACCAGGTCAGGAAGATCGGTATTACCCGCCTCCATATGGAGGAGGATGCCGGGAAACTGGTTCATGCGGAAGAATATGTTTCCACCAATAAAAGTTATGTCGATTTCAACCGGACCGGTGTTCCCCTGATCGAGATCGTCAGTGAGCCAGATCTTCGCAGCCCGAAAGAAGCCAGGGAATACCTCCAGAAGCTGCGAAACATCCTCCAGTACCTGGGGGTTTGCGATGGCAATATGGAAGAGGGGAGCCTGCGGTGTGATGCCAACGTATCCATCAGACCGCAGGGCTCGGAAAAGCTTGGGACCAAAGCCGAGATAAAAAATTTAAACTCTTTTCGCTTCCTCCACAAAGCCCTGGAATATGAAATTGAACGACAGACCGCTCTGGCGGAAGCGGGAGAGCCGATTATCCAGGAAACCCGGCTGTGGGATACCGAACAGAACCGAACCGTTTCCATGCGCAGCAAGGAAGAGGCTCACGATTACCGGTATTTCCCCGAACCGGATCTGGTCCCCCTGCAGGTAACCCCTGAATGGATCGAGCAGATTCGCTCCAGCCTGCCGGAATTGCCGGAAGCCAAGGTAGAGCGGTTCATCCGGGATTATCAGATTCCGCGGTATGATGCTGAAGTATTGAGTGCGTCCCAATCCCTGGCGGATTATTACGAGCAGTGTGTGACACTGTTTCCTCATCCCAAGGTGGTCAGCAATTGGGTCATGGGAGATATTCTGCGGGAGCTGAACAGCCGGAATATCGATATTTCGAATAATCCGGTAGGTCCACAAGCACTGGCTGAGTTGCTGAAAATGATTGAACAGGGTATAATAAGTAATAAAATAGCAAAATCGCTCTTCGAAGAAATGTTCGATACCGGCAAATCCGCCGAAGTGATTGTCCGCGAAAAAGGGCTTGTCCAAATTTCTGATGAGAATGAACTGGAAAAAATCGTTGACCGCATTATGACCGAGAATCCCACGGTTGTTGAAGACTGGAAAAAGGGGAAAAAACAGGCGCTGGGTTTTTTGGTAGGGCAGGTGATGAAAGCAACTTCCGGTAAAGCGAATCCATCGATGGTCAACGAAATATTACGAAAGAAACTCACTATCGACTTCCGGTAATTTAGCGTGGTATTATATCAGCCGTTTCAAAATAGAGATCAAAAAAAACGGGGCAGAAAGAACAGTCTGCGGCTATTCCTTTTTCTTACCCTCTGTATTCTGGCCAGTATCTCTCTGGCCATGATGTTCTCCTCGTTCCCCTCCAGAATGAATTCTCCAGAGATGGAAGGGGATGAGCAGGATTTATCCTTTGCCCACTCTTTGCCCGGGATGCTGCCTTCCTCCGTTATCCCGCCGATAGGTCCGCAGGTAGCGGAAGCAAAAATCAAACTCGAAAAGAAACAATTCCGCAAGGTGGATGGCGTTCTGGAAAAAGGGGATACGCTGTACAGCTCCCTGCTCGATAAAAATATCAAAAAATCCACCATTCATACCATCATCGAGCATCTGCGGCCCATGATGCCTTTCAGTGCGGTCATGCCGGGCGATACCTTTATTCTGACCCTCGATACGGAAGAAAACCTCCATCGTTTCGAATACCGCACCGGACCCATCGAGACCTATATTGTCGAGCGGGGCATGGATGGGAAGTTTGACAGCTTCAGAAAAAAGGTGGAGCTTGAAAAATACTGGGTCGCTCTCTCCGGGCGGATGGAGGATTCGCTTTTTAAATCCGTTATGGCCATAAGCGGGGATGCTACCCTGGCTACGAAATTTGCCGATATCTTTGCCTGGAAAATCGACTTCCATAATGAGCTCAAAAAGGGCGACAAGTTCAGACTGGTAGTGGAAAAGTACCTCTTAAAGGGCGAATTCATTCAATATGGCGAGATACTGGCCGCCGAATACAATGGTGCCTGCGGACTGCATCAGGCCATTCTCTTCGAGGATGGGTTCGGCAGCAGCGGCTATTACGACTTGAAAGGAGTTTCCCTGCGCAGGGCTTTCCTGCGTGCCCCCCTGCAATTCAACTACATCAGTTCAGGATACACCTACCACCGGCTCCACCCCATTCTTGGCTGTATCCGGCCTCACCTGGGGATCGATTACGCAGCACCAGCAGGAACGCCGGTATGGGCAGTGGCCGATGGAACCATCGTCTCTGCCCGGTATGAGGGAGGCAATGGAAATCAGGTGGTCATCCGGCACATGAACGGGTATCAGACCTACTATAACCATCTCTCCGGCTTTGGCAAAGGGATAAAGAGAGGTGCCCGAGTCCGGCAAAAACAGGTGATCGGCTATGTCGGCACAACCGGCCTGTCAACCGGCCCTCATCTGGATTACCGGATAAAGCATCACGATGAGAATATCAATCCCCTGAAAGCCGATTTTCCCAATGGTCAGAAGCTGGAGCTGGCCAGTAAGAGAGAATTCAACAAGCTTGCCTATAACCTGCTGCACTTTATGTATGCCAACCAGAAGGAAAAATGGATCTGCAAGGTCCTGACCCACGACCAGAAAGCCCTGGTAAAATAAGGGCGACAAAACCAATCATAAAAACACGGGAAAGAGTATTTTCTCTATAGTTAATCCGTTTTATTCCCCAACAGCTACAAATGGCTCAAGACCTGAACTATTGGGAGCCGAACGATCCCTATTTCAGTAATCAGTGGCATCTCAAAAATACGAATGATTATGCAGCGGATGTGGACGCCAGCCGGGCGTGGGATCTTACCAGAGGTGATCCTAATATCATAGTAGCGGTCATAAACAGTGGAATACAAACGAACCATCCTGACCTTTCCGCCAATATCTGGACCAATCTGAATGAGATACCAGCTAATGGCCTGGATGATGATGGCAATGGATGCGTAGATGATGTACATGGCTGGAATTTCTATAACCGCAATGGTACTACCACATCATATAGTGATACTACAGCAGTTCCAGGCACTACGTACTACTCTTGGGTAAAAGCGAAAAACGAGCGTGTTGAAAGCGACTTTAGCCCTTACAATACAGGCTGGCGCGCTTAGAAGTCCATATTTATCCCGGAGAGAGTATTCAGACCGGCAGGAGCAATATCCAGTCGGAATTTATTGCAGCATTCATCACCGGGCATTGATCATTGCCCCATAGCAAAAATTCAACCCTTTCCTGGGGAAAAAGGCGGGAGAGGAGGGGTGAAATCACCCCTCCTCCTTGAATGCATATCGGGAGAGAGCACAGGATCAGGGATGATCGGTAACGATCAATTCCTTCACCGGCTTGCCATCGCTCCATTCTCCCATGAAGCGTTGCTGCGGGGTATTGCCAAGCGCATATTCCCTGTTCTTTCCATAGAAGGCCGCATCAGTCAGCGCATCAAACAGTTTCCAGGTGCAGTAATAGTCCAGGGCATTGGTACCCATCAGCGGTATAAAGCTACCCATATCCAAAGCTGCGGTGGCAGAAGGAGCTGGCAGCAGGATGCCGGACTCGGCCATAATGCTGATCGGGTCAGGCCAAAGGGTTGCCGGGTCTACCGGAGTGTCGGACTGTAACTGGCTGGCAAGGTTTTCAAAGTATGACCAGAAGATGCCGCCAAAATCCGGAGTAGTGCCCTCAGCGTCCGGCAGCAGGCTGCTAAAATCCGGCCCCAGGTTATAGTCGTTCAGATATGGTCTTAAGCCGATGGGAACAAGATTTCCATAATCAGGCATTATTCTGCCGGGATCAGGCAGAAAGTCGCCGACCAAAGCCAGACATGTCGGGGCAAAGTGGCCTGCACTCAAGCCGGGCAGACCATGATTGTCCGAAACCATGATAATGTAGTCTTTGTTCTCAAGGGGAATCTGGGGGGTGCGCCGGAATATCTTCTTGGCATCCCTGTTACCCACGACCAGGTCACGATCACCCACAACCGTGAGCAGGAGGGTTTCGGGAGGAATCAAAGACAGATCTTCCAGAGGCATGGCCGGGGTAACACCCGGCTGAACGGACATGACCGCTCTGGGGGTGGGTAAGCCCGACCTTTCAGCCAGGGCAGCGATATTGACGGTCAACAGGCCTCCGTAGGAATGCCCGACAGTGGCAAATTTGTCAAGGTCAGGTTTGACATGACCCGGGCTTTTGAGCACCTCAAGGGCATCCTGCACTGCCTTGATACAGTTGGAGGTGTATCTGAAAGATCCGCCAATCATGGACATCAATGACTGATATTTCGGATAAACCACGATATTTCCTCTTTTGACAATATGCTCGATCCAGGCACCATATGAGGCGGGATTTGTACCTCCATAGCCGTGGGTAAACACTATCAGAGGGGCGGTGTCTGGCTGCGGTCCGCCAGGTTCGAAAATATAATACTGCAAGTCGCCGAAACCATGAATCGAGGTACGGACAGACCGGTGGGCATATTGAGCTCCTCCGGGTCCAGTTGATGGTTGTCTGGGTGGGATTGCTGCCAGCGCATCGGTCATGCTGAGGACAAAAATCATCAGAAGGGAGAAAAGGACAGTTGTTTTCGCGAAGTTCACAAGAGAATGTCTGCATCTGCGGATTTCATCATTTCCTGCTGTCATTATCAGTCTCCTCGCTCGTGGAAGCGGAACGGTTAATAGGTTGTAGATACCGAATGAAATTGGTCACTGGAACGTCAACTGAACCACGGGCAGCCTGAACCTTATTCTTACCTGAACCCGGTTTTATTGGCCTCTTAATCTGTCGTTAACCCGGAAGTTATCTGAAAAAAACCCGAGGCATTAATTTGTGGCAGAGTTTTTCGTATGTTCTCACCCCCTTTAGTATCTTGTGGGATTCGCCGATAAGCTCTTTTTCTGTCTGTAGTGCACATGTTGAGCACTATGGATGCTAAAAGGTAGGTGAAAGAGCAATAAATCAGCAGCTATTATTAGTATGAATTACATACCTTCCTTATCGATTGCCGGAATAGAGAGCTTCGGGTGATATATCATGGCTTATTTTTCTTGACGATAATCAGGCAGGATATTGGTAAAAAATACATCAAAACTCCTCCGGAAAAGCAATCTCCCCCAGAGATCACAAAGACACAGAGAACAAGATTAGGTATTTCTTTGTCTCTCTGTGCCTTTGTCCCTGAGTAGTTATGATTTCATTGCCTTAGCTTCATGCTTTATTGAAGCTCCCAGACTTCACACCCGACGTCGTTACCCATAATAGATAATGCTCCCAGTAATTTGGGGTCCGGGGCTGCGAAACTCAGGACGGTGGCCGTACCTGCATACAGGTTTCCTCTGAAAACGCAGAACGACCGGATACCGAAGTTTTTGGGTATATGGATAATTGAGGCAGGTATAATTTCCCCATCGAAGCCATCGTGGACAAGATTGTAAAAAGTCCCGGCATTACCGGAATCGGAAGCCCAGATTTGTGCTCCGGTTACTTTCGGTAACGTCTTGGGGCCTACATTGAAAGTACCGATAAACAGCCTGTTTTTAAAGGGGATCATTCGCCAGACATAGGTGTTATTTTTCTCTCCCAGACTGAAAAAGTCGACAACCTTTTCCCAGTGAGCTCCATCGGCTGTTCTCCAGACAGAGCTATTCGAATTGGCACTTTCTGTCCCAAGGTACAAATGTCCTTTGAATACAGCGGTCGAAGTGACGGCATCGTTGAGCAGGTTTTCACGATCATGCTGACTGAAGCCCATCCCGTTTCCGTAGGGGTCGTTTTCACCCACAACCTTTTCCCAGTTTTCTCCATCACTGCTTCGGAATATCTCAAAGGCTCCGGGAGTGGGGCCAATGAGCCCGAACATTTCCATCTCCATGTCTTGAGATTCTTCCGAATAGGTTTCCATGTTTTTCAAACCGCGAAGGCTTTGGATATTGAGGTCTGCGGTCCAGGTAAAGGCATAGAGCTGGTCATTGAAAACGGCCAGTTCCCCGATCAGGACATTATTGGTGATCAGTCTGCCAGACATTTCCCTGACCTTGGTGCTTCCAAAGTCCGGATTGGTTCTAACCAGCCTCCAATTAAATCCATCCCTGCTTCGAAAGAGCTGAGCCGTATCACTTCCCGTTCCTGCGTAAAGGTAATCTCCGAACCGGGTCATGCAGCGGACGGTGAAATTTTCCCGGTTTCCCAGTCCCGCCCTGGCCACAGTGATCCATCTTTTCCCATTCTCCGTCCGCAGGATCATTGCTCCGAGTACATTGAATGCGCAGGCGTATAATGCATTATCTCCATCGGCATACAGGTAGCGTATGCCCCATGATTGGTCGGCAGGAGACTTATAAACCCGCTCCCAGCTATCCGGCTGTCCGCTGCTGCTCCTCCAGATTTCAGCCCCGGTCAAGCCATTGAGGGTACCAACATAGAGCTTTCCCTGGAACACGGTCATGCTCCAGGCGTAATCGTTAGCCGGGTTTCCGAACCCCTTGTCAACGACTTTGCTCCAGGATTCGGCCCTGGAATAATTGGAGATACAAAGAACCAGTACGATGGCTGCCATGATTGTCCTGATACCCTTTCTCATATTATTTTCCCCTATAATAGTATTATTTTTAGAAATAATAAGTAAAATACTAATGTATACACTTACCTATTTTATGTTCTTTTCGTACATTCAGGAAATTAATCCTTACGATATTTTAATTATTTTTACGAAAATTTGTTGGTTAAATAGAAACTGAGGGTGGGAATTGTCTGACACATTTTACCCTTGACATTCTTTAAGAGGCAGTCTATATTTAAGTTTATATTGTTTATAAAATTTGTCAACAATAGGCCGCATAAGAGGTGCAAAGGTAAAATTCCATGAAACTTTCAACCAAATGCCGATACGGATTGCGCGCTCTGATCGAGATCGCCAAAAACTCCGGGAAAGGGCCGGCCAAGCGGAAAGATATTGCCAGCAGTCAGGAGATATCCGACCCTTACCTGGAAAGCATCCTGCTGACCCTCAAACAGAGCAGAATTATCAACACGACCCGGGGAGCAAAGGGCGGGTATGTGTTGTGCCGTCCTGCCGCACAGATTACGGTGCTGGACGTGGTCAATGCTTTCGAGGGGCCTCTCACCCTGGTGGATTGCCTCCAGAGTCCGAACATGTGCTCAAAGGTGACCTTCTGTGTAACCAGAACCATATGGCGGGAGCTTCAGGATACCTGGAGAAGTATCCTGGAAGGGACGACGCTTCAGGACCTTTTGGATAAAGAGCATAAGCAGCAGGCCCTTACTTATGCAATTTGAGGGCACTCCCTGAGTAATTACAGATAAAATGAGGAGGACCGCAAACCAGATGAAAATAGCCGAGCAAATCGCTGACCTGATAGGCAATACGCCGCTTTTGAAGATCCGCTCGTTATCGGCCAGAACCGGTACCACGATTATCGTCAAGCTTGAGCAGTTTAATCCTCTGTCGAGTGTCAAGGACAGGATCGCTCTGGCCATGATCGAGGCTGCGGAAAAAAGCGGGCAGCTCAGGCCGGGAGGGCTTATCGTCGAGCCGACAAGCGGGAACACCGGCATCGGGCTTGCCTTTATAGCCGCAAGCAGGGGCTATCGCCTGATTCTGACCATGCCGGAGACCATGAGCATCGAGCGCCGCAAGCTCCTCAAAGTATTCGGTGCTGAGCTGGTGCTGACTCCGGGCGATCGGGGCATGACAGGAGCGGTTGAAAAAGCGGAGGAAATCCATCGTGAGCATCCTGGCAGCTTCATGCCGCAGCAGTTTTCCAACCCGGAAAATCCGGCCATTCATCGCCGGACCACAGCCGAGGAGATCTGGCGTGATACTGATGGCCGGATCGACATCTTTGTGGCCGGCATCGGAACCGGCGGCACTATTACCGGCTGTGGCCAGGTCTTTAAGGCGCGGAACCCCGCTATCAGGGTGGTGGCTGTGGAGCCCGAGGAATCGGCTGTGCTCTCGGGAAGAAGTCCGGGCCTGCACAAGATCCAGGGTATCGGTCCGGGATTTATCCCCCATGTGCTGGATACGGCCATTTACGATGAGATTATCAGGATAAACTCATCGGACGCCGCCGACATGACCCGGCAGTTGGCAAAAACCGAGGGGCTTCTGGTTGGCATCTCATCCGGTGCGGCGGCCCTGGCAGCCTATCGGGTGGCTGAGCGTCCCGAAAACAGAGGTAAAAACATTGTGGTTGTCCTGCCGGACAGCGGAGAAAGATATCTTTCGACCTGGATCTTTGAGGAAGCTTAAGTAGAATGGCACTTACATAAGCCAAGCTTATAATATAGAGAGGACACAAAACGCACAGGGAAAAACGATCTCCCGCAGAGACGCAGAGGCGCAGAGAACAACCAATCCGGCAAGGCTCTGATGAAAGTCGGGATATCCCGATGTGTCAACGGCCTGGAAGCAAGCAAAAAGTAAAAAGGCACAAGGAGGAGCTTATTTTACTTTTACTTTTCAATGATATCCTCTGCGTCTCAGCGTCTCTGCGGGAGAATTACTAATTCTTATGTAAGTGCCATTCAGCTTAAGTACGCTGTGCGGTAAATTCGAGGTCTTGATTATGAGACATATCGCATATGTATCATGTCAAGACCTGACACCTCGCCTGGTTTTGAAGGAGGATACAGTATGAGCCTGGCTGATTGGATGAATACCCAGCTTCCGGATGTTATCTACAGGCTGAAGGAGAGCATTTTCAGCATCCAGCCTGAAGGAGGTCTGGGTCTGGCAGGCCGGTTCGAAATTTATGAGGTGCTGGACGATCTTCTGGCCGTATTGTTTCCCGGTTATCACAGCACGGAGAGGATTCCCCCGAAGGAGATGGATTTTTTCCTGAACGATAAGCTCCGCCATGTCTGCTTTAAGCTGGGCAGGCACATCAGGGAGGCGCTCCATTTCCGCTGCGTTCAGGATAACCGGGAAAGCTGTAATTGTGAGCAGCAGGCTGATGAGGCGCTCATTCACCTCATCGGCTCCCTCCCCAGGATTCATGCTCTGCTGCTTGATGATGTCCGGGCTGCCTATGCAGGCGATCCGGCAGCCAAATGCATCGATGAAATCATTGTCAGCTACCCCTGCACCGAGGCCATTGCCACCTACCGTCTGGCTCATCAGCTCTATGAGCTGGATGTGCCGGTTATTCCGCGCATCATGTCCGAGCGGGCCCACTCACGCACAGGCATTGACATTCATCCTGGAGCCAGAATAGACTCAAGCTTTTTCATTGATCACGGGACCGGCGTGGTTATTGGTGAAACCACCACTATCGGCAAAAATGTCAAAATCTACCAGGGAGTCACCCTCGGCGCGCTTTCGCCCTTTGACCGGGAAGGCAATCCCCGCCGTGGCCTCAAGAGGCATCCGGATGTAGAGGATGATGTCATCATCTACGCCAATGCCACCATCCTTGGCGGGGAAACCGTCATCGGCCGGGGTGCGGTTATCGGCGGAAACACCTGGGTTACCAGATCGGTGCCAGCCGGTGCCTATGTCTATAACCGCAGCCGCGAGGAGATTGTCAACAAACAAAGCGGCACCACTCCTTAATCACTATCACAATAACCTTCATGGAGTTTTCCCCTGCGGTGCAGTTGCCGGATTATTCAGGATCTTTTGCAATTGAGCGCCAATACCATTGAGTTTCTGCTCGAGCGCATTGAATTTCTGATCAATTTTTTCGCTGCTGGCAGCCAGGTGATTATGGATATGCACGGTGTTTTTCCACCCGGCCTCAATTTCCGCAGAATCGATACTGGCGATGCAGGTCAGGAATATCGACAACGTAGCCCGGCTGACAATAGCTACGGACTCGACGAAAAGAGCGGCTACACAGGCCGGGGTATTGATGCCCTCTACAGGGATCAGGGCACCGACTTCGCAAAGAATAGCCGATGCATTCTCCGCTTGTTCCAGGGCTGCGATCGCCAGGATAAAACCGATAAGAACTATGCTGTGTGGTCTTCGCGGCGGAGGACAGATGAATTCATAATTCGGAGGGTCAAGAGTCGAGGTCACGGGCTTGTTCTGGACAGCACTTTCTGAGGTGGCGATATCAGCCTTCAGTTTCTCCACGATAGTTGCAAATCGTTGAACGTCAAATGCCCGGACAACATCGGCAAGCTCTTCCCTGCTGAGTCTATCCAGTCTTTCCTCAAGCTTGCCGATCTGCATCGCATGATCACTGTCTATTCCGCACGGGGTATAAGTCTTGAATATGGTGAGAAGATCATGGAGTGCCTTTTGAATGGTCTGGGCATCATCTCGCCTGGTTTGCGGGATTTCGGCCCTGGCCTGCAAGAGAGACCCCCCGAAACAAATAAACACGGTCAGCATCAAAGAGACAATTTTTCCTTTCCTGCGATACATAGCATACCCTCCTCAAATTTTATTTTACTAAATACTTAAAATCAAAAATTCAGTAATATTGATTTTATATCGTTCATATGGAACTTAATCCCTGACAAAAAAATTTTAAAATTTTACGAGGGCACTGATTCTCCATCTCCCCGCTGGGGAGAGGGTTGGCAGGTGAGGGAGGAGAGATATGATTTTTCTCTATAAAATGCCGATAGGGTATGATATATTCAAGAAGTGGTAATCTCGCTCAAACGTGCAATCATAAGCCAGGAAAGGCAAACAGGAGATGAGGTATGGATACCGAAACGGTTTTTTTCACTCCCTGGGATCCTTATGTCAATATGCTCAGCAAAGCCCGCAGGCTGTATGAGGCTGCCAATCTCTTCGATGTGGTTGAAAAAGGTGATCTGGTGGCTGTGAAGCTCCACATGGGAGAGCTTGGAAATCCCAATTATGTCCGGCCCTTCTTTGTCAAACAGATCATCGACCTGATCAGGGAGCGCGGCGCAAAGCCTTTCCTGACCGATACTTCCACCTACTATCCGGTAGCGCGCTCCAATGCTTTTGATTATATGGAGACAGCCGTGGCCAATGGCTTCGGTTTTGCTCCTCTGATTATAGCCGACGGCCTCGATAGTGAAAATGCCGTGTCAGTGCCCTCCCCTGACCCGATCCTCCCGGAGGTTGCAGTGGCCGGGGTCATTCATCAGGTACGTACCATGATTGTGGTCAGTCATCTTAAGGGCCATCCGCTGACCGGCTACGGGGGTGCGATCAAAAACCTTGGCATGGGGTGTGTCTCCAAAAAGACCAAGCTTGCCCAGCACCGGGTGGTGGATATCGAGGTGGATGAAGAGCTCTGCCAGGGCTGCGGTACCTGTGTTGAAGCCTGCTGGTTTGGATTGCCCCGGATCGAGAATTATAAAGCCAGCATGGCTGATAACCCCCAGTGCATGCGCTGCCTTAACTGCAGCACTGCCTGCCCTGCAGGTGCCATAAAGCTCGTGGGCAGGCAGAAGCTTGCCTTTGCTGTAGCTGCAGCGGCCAGGGCTGTGGTGAGTACATTTGCGGAAAACAAGGTCGCCTATATCAATTTTGCCCATGACATGAGTACCTTCTGTGATTGTGTGCCTTTTCAGGGAGGATCCGCAGGGCCGGACCTTGGCATATTCGCCGGTCATTCTCCCTTGTCCGTTGATGCAGCCGGATTGAAGCGGATCGATTATCAGCATCTCGATCGAATACATAACGCCGATTGCCTGTCCCAGGTCAGCTATATGGCCCGGTTACATCAGCCGGGAAGCCTTGAGCCCCGGGTGGTGGAGGTCTGATCAGCCTGTCACTCAAAAGAAGTTATCAGCCTTCAGTTCCTCTCCTGACCACTGGCCCCTGATAACTCACCACTCAGCATCTTTCAATTCAGCCTCATCCCTCTAAACTACCGAATAGTAGAAAAAGCAAGGTCAGCAATGAAGAGACCTGGTATGCTTTTGATATAACGACGATAATCAGGATTGATTGACATATAATTAAGAGAGGGAGGAATACAATGCCAAGAGGAGAGCATTCAAAGCAGTCCGAGTCTCAGCAGGGTTCAAGCCAGCAGATTAATCTTAATACCGCGAGCGTGGAAGAGCTTTCCCATCTTCGGATGGTAGGGAGAAACCGGGCTCAGGATATCATTAACTACCGGAACGAGCATGGTCCATTCAAGAGTTGGGATGATCTCGATAATGTTCCCGGCTTTTCAAAAGGTATGATTGAGGATATCAAGAAGAGTGGAGCTACTCTCGGCGGAAAGTAGGAAAGAAGGAGGAAAGTAGGAAAGAAGGAGGGTATATTATCCCTCCACAGGGGGATGTCCCCTTGTGGAGGGATAAGGTATTCCCAGAGGTGCTTGTAGCTTTTGGATGGCCGGAACTGTAACACTATGGTCTGAACTGCACGATTGAAGACCATGAAACTATTCTATCTAAGAGAGATCGAGATGATCGAGAGAGATAAAGAAAAGAGGGAGGGATCAGATGCAACAGGAATTTAAGCCCTTTGAAGAAAAAGGGATCGATATTAACAAGCAGTATAAAAGTTTTGATAATCAGTTGATAAGAAAGCCTTTCGATAAGAAAGATACCGATGCCTACACGAAATGCCGGGTCGTCCTCATGAACGGTATCGAGAATGCCTGTAACATCACTCTGCATGAAATGGCCCGTCAGACTACCGACTATAATATCAAGAAGGCCCTGGCCATGATCCGAAGAGCCGAGCAGCAGCAGCAGATGGCCATCAATTGGCTGAATCCGGCTGATCAGACCGTATTGGAGACCACCATAACCTTTGAGCAGGTGGCTGTGGATCTGACGGCAAACCTGGCCAGGAACGAGTCAAACCTTGAGGCCAAAAAGGTTTATGATTTCGCTCTTCTGGAAGATTTCGATCACCTGCTCAGATACAGCTATCTTCTGAAGATGGTGGAGGGTGAAAGCGCTGCGGATCTTCTGCAGGGCAAGACAGACCTCAGGGATGGACGGCCAACCTGGGATGAACACCGTCATCCCTATGATTCGATGATGCAGCATTATAACAGGACTGACAGTATCAAAACGAAGCTGAATGCCCTGACGATTACTTCCGCCGAGCAGCAAACCATGTTTTACTACCGGGAGCACGGCAATGCCTACAAGGATAGCATGGCCAGGCAGCTCTTTGCCGAAATTGCCGAGATCGAAGAGCAGCATGTCAGCCAGTACGAGTGCCTGTTCGATGCTTCCTGGACACCGCTCGAGCGGCTTTGCCTGATGCAGGTCAATGAGGCCTACAATTATTTCAGTTGCATGCAGACGGAAACCGATGAGCGCATCAGGAAAATCTGGGAGGAGTGCTACTATATGGAACTGGAGCACCTGCGAATAGCCGGGGATTTGCTGAAAAATTTGGAAGGAAACGACATCCACAGCATTATTCCCTATTCGATTTCACCTCTGGTCGTTTTTGAGCCGAACAAGGAGTACATTAACCAGGTTATTCAGGAAACGGTTAACTGGCGTCCGTGTGACATGAAGTTTGTCAATAAGGACCAACTGCCGTCAGACTGGCCTTCTTTCGCATATGCGGAACAGGTGCGCGGCACCGGCTTCCCGTCGCAGATCATCACCGACAAGGCCAAACGAGAGTGGAAAATGGCAGCCTGATCATCTGGCCTTTTGGTTTTTGAAATCCGATCCCTTCCCCTTGAACAGGATCAAGGGGAAGGGATGGTTGGTGTGTGCGCATCCTTTCCGTGAATCTTGCCTTCTCTTTTTACTCGTGTCTCTCTTGTATTCTTTTAACACGGCGTGATATACTTTTCAGGTAGATAGACTGGAGGAGAAGAGGCGGCAACAGGCAAAGGTAACTTTATTACCAGACATTTTCACGGGAATGACATTGACCTTTACTCAGTACACCAGCAGAGGAAGTAACCAAACACCAGTATAGGAAAGTATAAAAGATGAGCCAGAATATTTTAGAATGCATTGGATCAACCCCCCTGATAAAACTATCGAAAGTAACCTCTCATACGGTCTTGGCCAAAGCAGAATTTCTCAATCCCGGCGGAAGTATCAAGGACAGGGTGGCCAAGTACCTGATTGAAGAGGCTGAACGGGATGGAACGCTGAAAAAGGATTCCATCATTGTCGAGCCGTCATCAGGAAACACGGGAATTGGAATGGTTTTTGTGGGAGTGCAGAAAGGGTACCGGGTAATTATCGTCATGCCCGAAAATATGAGCGAGGAACGGAAAAAAATCATCAAGGCTTTCGGCGGAGAGCTGATTCTCACTCCGGCTGAAGAGAGTATTCAGGGATCGGTGGATAAAGTCAGGGAAATGGCCGCCAATGATCCCCGGATCTATGTTCCCCAGCAATTTGAAAACCCGAGAAACCCCGAAATCCACTATCGGACGACCGCCCGGGAAATCTGGAATCAGAGCGGAGAAAAGGTCGCCTGCTTTGTGGCCGGAGTGGGGAGCGGGGGGACTCTGGGAGGAGTAGGCAAATTCCTCAAGGAGAAAGACCCCCAGATCAGGATTATTGCTGTCGAGCCGCGAAACAGCTCTGCTCTGCTGGGGCAGGAGCCGGGCCTTCATCAGATTCAGGGAATCGGTGACGGTTTTGTCCCCCCGGTGCTGGATGTTTCCCTGATCGACGATGTAGTGACCGTCAGTGATGATGAAGCCATCGAGACTACGCGCCGGTTAGCCAGAGAGGAAGGACTTTTGGTCGGCACTTCCTCAGGGGCCAATGTCTGGGCCTCGAACTTTGCCGGAGAGAAGGTCAGCGGCCCCATTATTACGATATTGCCCGATCGGGCGGAAAGATACTTCAGCACCAGCCTGATTTGATGCTATGGGGTCGGACCACGGTAAGTATATGGTATTAAAATAGATAGTTCCAAAATAGGTACTCAGTTTTGGTCTTAGAAGGTCAATTTTGGGGGCAAAATCACCGTTGTAAGGAATCTGCTGTGGTTCCCGTAGCTCATATCCGATATCCATGCAACTGTCTCTCTCACAGTGCGCCCACTGGCTGGAAGATAATGCCTGTTTCCTCTTGGCATCCTTCCCACACACCCTTCCACGCCCCTTTTTCCCCTGGACTTTTCTTAGGAGGTCAATCTTGGGCTTGAAAATGGCCTTCTAAGCTATGAAAACACCTGTTTTTGGAACATCTATCGTAAATAAAACAATATGATGTCTTGGTCCGACCCGTGGAGTAGAGGATCGCCGGTTCGAATACCGAACAGGAAAGGTAGCGAAGCAGGACGTATCGAAAAACCGATCATGAGAGGATGAATCTTGGCCAAGATGAATGAACCCTTTACCAACCGCCTTATCCACGAAAAAAGCCCATATCTTCTGCAGCATGCTCATAATCCCGTGGACTGGTATCCCTGGTCGGATGAAGCCTTTCAGAAGGCCAGGAACGAGGACAAGCCGGTTTTTCTGTCGAGCGGCTATTCCACCTGTCACTGGTGCCATGTGATGGAGAGAGAATCCTTCTCCGATCCGGAGGTCGCCCGGATCCTCAACGGGCATTTTGTGCCGATCAAGGTCGACCGGGAAGAGCGTCCCGACATCGACAATTTTTACCTGAAGGCGGTCATGGCCATAACCGGCAGTGGGGGCTGGCCATTGACCACTTTCCTGACTCCCGACAAGAAGCCTTTTTGGGGCGGCACGTACTACCCCCCGGAAGACAGGCCGGGAACGCCCGGATTCAAAACCCTTCTTCTGACAATCGCCCATGAATGGGAAAACCAGCGGATACGGCTGCTCACCTCAGCGGAAAGCGTCATTCATGCCTTTATCGAGCAGCAAAAGGTGGAAAGAGGCAAAGTCGTTCCCCTGGACAGGAAAGAATTCGTCAAGGCCTATCATAATCTTTCCTCCCATTTCGATGAGCGATTCGGAGGATTCGGCGGTGCACCGAAATTTCCAAGACCCCATCTGTTATCATTCCTGCTGAGATACTGGAAGCGCACTGGTGAAGAACGGGCCTTGTGGATGGTGGAGCATACCCTCCTGCAGATGGCCAGGGGAGGGATTTACGACCACATCGGAGGAGGTTTCCACCGCTATGCCACCGATGCCCAGTGGCGAATCCCCCATTTTGAAAAGATGCTGTATGATCAGGCACTTGCTTCCAAAATCTGCCTTGAGGCCTATCAGTCAACCGGACGAAGAGAGCATGCGCAAACAGCCAGGGAGATTTTCGAGTATGTGCTTCGTTCTCTGACTGACCCGGAAGGGGGATTTTATTCCGGCCAGGATGCGGACTCTGCCCCGGACCCACGTCATCCTGAAGACAAGAAAGAGGGAGCATTTTATCTTTTCAATCATGACGAAATAATGGCTGCCCTGGGCAGGGAGCGGGGAGAAATCGTCAGCTCGTATTTTGGCCTGAGCCCGCAGGGGGGAGATGGACCCCTTCAGCAAGGCGAAGAATTCATGGGGAAAAACATTCTTTGCATTTCCCGCAGCCTGCCTGATATTGCACACCTTTTCAACCGGAGCACCGGAGAGATTGAAGCAATCATCCGGGAATCGAAGGATATGCTCCTGAAAATCCGCTCGAAGCGGCCAAAGCCCCATCTCGACGACAAGATACTGACTGACTGGAATGGATTGATGATCTCCGCACTGTCTCTGGGATCGCGAGTCCTCGGCGAGCCGCGCTATCAGGAGCGGGCAGAAAAAGCAGCCCGCTTCATCCTGCACAACCTCATGGACCGGGGCGGAAGACTCTTGCACCGCTATCGCGACCAGGAAGCGGCAATTTCCGGAATGCTTTCCGATTATGCCTTTTTCATTCAGGGATTGCTCGATCTCTATGAAGCATCCTTCAATCCGGCATACCTCAAGCAGGCCAGGTTCCTTGCCGGGCAGATGCTCGACCTTTTCTGGGATGAGAAGGCAGAAGGCGGCTTTCTCTTTACCGCCAGGGACCGGGAGCAAATGCCCCTGCCACTGAAAGAAGCCTACGACGGCGCTATCCCGTCTGGAAATTCTCTGGCTGCCCTGGACCTGATCCGGCTGAGCAGGCTTACGATGGACCGGGCGCTCGAAGAGAAAGCAGCCGCAGTGTTTAAAACCTTCTCCCAGGAGATATCCCAGGCACCTGATTCATACTGCCAGATGCTGATGGCCTTTGATTTCGCTCAAGGCCCACCCCTGGAGATTGTCCTGGCCGCACATGGCGATAATAGAGAGCTTGCAGCTATGGTCAATCTTGTGTTCCAAAAGTTCATACCGAATCGAACCATAGCCTTCCGCCCGCCTTCGGGCAGAGAGCTTGAGGAAACCCTGGACATCATGCCCCACCTGCAAAACCAGCCGCCCCTGGAGGGAAAGACCACGGCCTATGTATGCGAAAAATATACCTGCAAGCCCCCGGTGCACAGCGCAGCGGAGCTTGGGGAGATGCTCAAAGGGGGGGAGTAGGAAGAGATTGGCCGTGGGGAAGAACAAGCGGGGATTGGGTCCAATCAGCATCCAGGGTTGGGACCATCATTTTTTTATCATGTCGATTGGCCCCATCTACAGCTATTGTATCATACTTCCCGTTATTTTTCGGATAGCTCTTAGTGAGAGGACCACTGCGCGACTCCCCACAGAGAATGCTGGCCGCCTTCTAACATGGCATTAACAAAAAAGCGGGGTTTTGTGACCCCGCCTGTCAAAATCTTTGCAGAATGTAATACTATCTTCACAATGAAGGGCTAACACCTTACCCCCGGAACCTGCTGAAGTCTGTTCATGACCAGGCTCTTGATCTCCTCAAGACCGTGGCTGGTGGTGGATTCAAATCGCAGGACGAGCGCAGGCTGAGTGTTCGAGGCACGGATAAGGGCCCATCCATGATCGAACAGGATGCGGATGCCGTCAATATCTATCAGCTTATATTTACTCTGGAAATATTCCTTTAAAACCTCGATGGTATGAAATTTCTCCTCATCTGCGCAGTCGACCCTGATCTCCGGGGTGGAATAGGTTTTGGGTAAATCGCAGATCAGGTCTGAAATCTTCCGTGAAGTCTCGGACAGGATTTCCGCCAGGCGGCATGAAGCGTAAATGGCATCGTCATAGCCGAAGTACCCATCGGCAATGAAGATATGGCCGCTCATCTCCCCTGCCAGCAGGGCATGTTCTTCCTTCATTTTCTTTTTAATCAGGGAGTGCCCTGTTTTCCACATAATGGGCTTTCCGCCATGCCTGGCAATGTCCTGTTCGAGATTCTGCGAGCATTTCACCTCAAAGATAATACTGGCTCCCGGATTACGGCTCAGGATATCGCGGCTGAAGATGACCATGAGCTGGTCGCCCCAGATAATTTCCCCCCGATTATCCACAACACCGATCCGGTCAGAATCTCCGTCATAGGCAACCCCAAAATCAGCGCCGCTCTCTCGCACCCGCCTGATCAGGGTGGTCAGGTTTTCGGGAACCGTAGGATCGGGAAAATGGTTGGGAAAATTGCCATCCATTTCGCAAAAGAGTGCCTCGACCTCACATCCCAGGCTCTTCAGCAGATCGGGTGCAATGGGGCCGGCTGTGCCGTTGCCTGCATCCACAATAATTTTCAGTCTCCTTTTGAGCCGGATTTTTTCCCGGATCATGGCCATATAGGGCTCGACGATCTGATATGTGCTTACCGTTGCTCCCTTTCCCTGGGTAAATTCTCCCCGTTCGGCAATCTTTCGGATGTTCTGAATCTGCTCCCCATACAGGCTGTCTTTCCCATCGCAGAGCTTGAAGCCATTGAACTGAGGAGGATTATGACTGGCGGTAATCATTATCCCGGCGTCAGGGTTCAGGTGATACAGAGAATAGTAAAAGGCCGGTGTAGGGCAGATACCGAGATCGATCACGCTGCAGCCGGTCGATAAAAGCCCTTCCACCAGGGCATTGCGAAAGCTCCCGGAGCTTAAGCGGTTATCCCTTCCGACAGTAAGGCTTTTCTTGCCCCGCTGCCTCAGATAGGTACCATAGGCTTTTCCCAGCGTGGTAACATGCTCCTCGGTCAAGTCCTTGTTTACTATACCCCGGATATCATACTCCCGAAAAATTTGTGGATTTATCATTGCTCTCCCATCCCCTCCCATTTGGTTAGACGATAAATACATGAAATACCTGGAAATTCCTGATACGGTTACGAATCGGATACCGTAATGCTGAGCCGGAAGTCTACCTTGTTATCGCTTCCCTTGACTTTGGCGCTTTCAACAACCGCCTGAGCATACTGCCGGGTTTTCTGGAGGCTGCTCTTGAGCCGGTCAACCGCTTCGAAGGAATCGGCTATGCCTTTGATTTTAATCTGATTTTTATCAATTGATAGGTCAAGGAATTCGACCTTGATTTCATCGGATATCCGGATGCTCAGATCCCGAAAAATTTCAAGATGAGTCAACGACTTACCGGCAAAGGTTTTATATATCTCGTATTTCTCCCTTTCCTTGTTCAGGGCTTTCTTTACCTGCTCAAGCTCATTGCCCGCTCCCTTGGCCGCAGGAAGAATCTCTCGATAAACCTGATAGATATCACGATTAATCTGGTTGAGTTTCTTCTGCTGGACTGTGGTCCGATAATGAATATTGACTGTCAGGAGAGAAGCAGCCACAACAAGCAGCACTGCCAGGACAAGAGCCATTTCCTTATACTGACTGTATTTCTTTTGAAAGACCAGGTCCTCCTGCCGGAGATTGAACCGGCTTTTCCTGTCCTTCCTTGCCCCGAAAACCAGTCCCAGGGGAACAGACCAGCAAAGGGACTGATCACGGAACGGGGCATTCTCTTCTCCCAGTGCCTCACAAGGATCAAAGATCGAGGTTTCGATCTGGAGCCTCTCGGTGAAGTAATCGCTGATTCCTTCACAACCGGCAGCCGACCCCGTCAGCAGTATCCGGGAAATCGAACCATCCAGCCGGTACTGAGAGGAGAAAGCATACAGGGTAAGGTCAACCTGATCCAGGATTTGATCCATCATCTCTCGGGAGAGATCCACAACTTCAGGCTGGCTTTCATCAATGGCCGGGCTGTCTGGCCGGGCCTCAAGGGCCGCTTCCTGGCCAGGATATCCTTCCCCCTCTTCCACCCTTTCCACTCCTTCTTCCCGGCCGTCGCTGGCCGGACTCTCGGATTGCTGCGGCTCAAGGGCTGGCTCAGGGGCCGCTATCCTCTCTCCCGCTTCTTTCCGGCTGTCATTATCTGTCCGGGACCGTATTGGATGTGAGATATTGCGGGAAAACAGCAGGTGTTCTCCCTGAACAATGACCACCAGAATCCTTTCTTCATTGATGTCGATCAGAGCGACAATGTCCTGACTGGATGGGCAGGCATGCAGATAGAGATTGTACAAAGCCGTACAATCCAGCAGAACGTATTGGGGGTCGATTCCGGCATCGTTCAGAGACTGGCAGCAGGAAATTATAGCTTCTTTTCTGACCGCTGCAATGAACAGATCAGAGGCACCCTCATCCTTGCCGTCTCGTACCTGGAGAGCGAGGACAGCCTCTTCTGCCGGATATGGCAGAGATGATTCCACTTCATATTTGACTATTTTCGCAATCTTGGCAAAATCCCGAAATGGCAGGGTGATATCTCTGAACACGGCCTGTTGGCTTGAGATCCCCGCGACGATCATGTCTCCCCGGATCCTGTTTTCGGACAGGATCCGTTTGATGGCCGAAGGCATGTCCTCTTCGGAAGACAGCCGGTAGCGGCACGACTTGACAACTTCGATCGAATTAATCTTTTTACTGACCTGGATGACCTTGATTTCCGCCAGGCCAATTTCTATTCCCATCACAGAGGAATGCATGTTAGGGTAATCTCCTCATGAATTGCTGAAGCTGCTTCTCAATGTTGTCAGGACTTTTCCGGCTGGTTCTTTTCCTGCTGGTTCTTGGCGTAATTATTCGATGAGTCCTGAATCAGTAATTCCTCGGTTATCGGATAAAACCGGTCTGCGATTTCTTTCAGGTCAATGGCTGTATTATAGGCAAACGAGACGATTTCCACCCGAACACCTCTCTTCTGAAAGAGCTTGACAATGGGCACAAAATCTCCGTCTCCGGTTGCCAGGATCAGAGCGTCGACTTTATCAATCATATTCAGGATGTCGATCGTCATGCCCACATCCCAGTTTCCTTTGGCAAACCCGCCAGTACCGGTTTTTAAATCCATGGTCCGTACTACATAGCCGATGCTCTTGAGCAGCGAAATAAATTTAGTCTGATCAATGTCCGGGGTCTGGACAATATAGGCGGTTGCCTGGACCAGCGTGCGGTCACCAACCGTGGTTTCCAGGAATTTTTCATAATCCAGCCGTCCGTTATAGAGGTTCTTGGCCGAATAAAACATATTCTGCACATCCACAAACAGAGCAACCTGTGCATTTTTCCCTGTTCTGTGCTTGGCCCTGTTAGCCAGCCTCATCTTTTTTTCAATATCCTTGTAATCAACAGGAATATCACGGATCAGCCCCTTCAACCGGCTGATCAGGTCATACCGCTCGGCAAGGGCAATCTCCACCATGTAGGCTATCTGCTTTCTGGCTTCCTCATATTTGGAAATTACCAGGCTTCGCTCCGCCTTGAGGGCAGCCAGTTCCTTCTGTTTCTCCTTCTCTCTGGCCAGCTCTTCTTTCAGCTCTTTATTTTCCTGCTCCAGTTCCTGAACTCTGTCGAGTTTCTCCAGAATCGATTTCGTTCTCTTTTTGAGTTTCTGATTTTCCTGGGCAAGCCGATTCAGGTCTTGTTTCAGATTATTTTTGTCCAGGATAAGCTTTTCGATAGTCTTTTTGAATCTTTTATTTTCGCGGTACTGAAACTTGCTTCTCTCGAGTAACTTAGCTCGTGTTTTTTCTGATTCCTGTAATTCTGCGGATAAATCGGTCGCCTTGTCGTCAATTAGCCCATCCATTTTTCAATTATCACCCATGAGATAAGGTTGCGAATCAATTATCCATAAGCTCATGTCCTGATTGCCGTCCTCATATACCGTGGAGCGAAATTTATCAGCAGCAGTCTACCTTCATCACTGGTTGGTTGACCTGTCATGATCATATGAGGGTTCATGTGCATGGATTATTTATCTTTGCCGAGGTCCAAGATCGGCCATGTCTGTAACGAATGCATAAATTGATGATCCGTCAGATCAAAACGGATCGGTGTTATGGAAATTTTACCCTCCCGAACGGCATCAACATCGCCTCCTCCTCCTTCCTCCGGAATCATTTCCTCAGCATCAAGCCAGTAATAGGTATTGTTTCTTGGATCGGTTCTCTTTTCAAAACAATCCTTCAGAAAGCACCTGGCCTGTCTGGTTATGGCCACTTCGGGAAACCGGTTCGATTCCAGGGATGGTACATTAATATTTAAAAGTGTGCCGGCAGGCAAGCCCTGATGGAGAATAGTCAGAGCCATCTTCCGGGCAAACCGGGCGGAAAGAGCGAAATGAGCGGGGTCCACCGGGGCCAGTGACACGGCCATGGCCGGGATGCCCAGCATCGCAGCCTCTACGGCAGCGGATACCGTACCGGAATACATGAGATGCACACCGGTATTCAATCCCCAGTTTATTCCCGAAATAACCATATCCGGCGGGGATTCCAGAAGGACACTGATGGCCAGTTTCACACAGTCCACCGGAGTTCCGCTTACCCCATACCCGTAAAACCGATCGCCTTTGTGGATCGTCTCGACTCGCAAGGGATCAGAGAGGGTAATAGAGTGACCGCAAGCGCTTCGCTCCCCACGGGGTGCAACAACGATCACTTCGGCAATATCGCCCACTGCCTGATACAGAGCATACAGACCTTCTGAATGTATCCCGTCATCGTTGGTTAATAATATCCGAATTTTTTTCCTGTCGCTATCCTTTTCCATGACTAAAACTCATCTTCAAACAGCTTGATAGGCATAATGAGATAGAGATAATCGCGGTTATCCACCTGGCGGATAATCCCATGAGAGTTATGGTCGCTCATTTCCAGAACCACCTGCTCTTCATTGAGGATATTTAAAATATCCAGAATAAAGTTTGAATTAAATCCAATCTCCAGTGGTTCTCCGTTATAGTTAACCGAAAGCTGATCTTCAGCATCTCCTACCCCAAGGTTCTGTGAGCTGAGGAAAAGGGTTCCATCCTCAAGTCTCAACCGGATATACTTTTCCTTTTCCTCGGTAAAAATCGAGACTCTTTTGACCGACTGCCGCAGCTCCTGGCGGTTGATCTGTATCACCTTGTCATTCACCTTGGCAATTCTAGGCCGGATATTCGGGAAGTAGGTCTCAAGCAGACGGGAGAATAATTCTACGGGGCCGATTTTAAAAACTGTCTGATTTTCGAAAAATCCTACCAGAACGCTGTCATCACTACCTTGTGAGTCATCCAGAATCCGCTTCAATTCATTCATTGATTTTTTCGGCAAAATCACCTTGATCTTCCGGCTGAACTCGCTGATCCCCGGTTTTTTTATATACGAGAGCCGGTGTCCATCCGTCCCCATCATTTCCATGGATTCCCGGTCAATCTCCAGCAGTGCCCCATTGGGCGCACTGAGATGCTTTTGCTCAACCAGGGGGACGGTGATATTGATTTTCACGATCATATCCCGCAGAGTCTCCCGGGGAATGGAAACCAGCTTTTCCATCTCATAAACCGGGAAGGGAGGAAACTCTTCTGCCGGCAGTCCGGCTAAATGGCAGCAGGTTTTCCCGCAGGCAATTCTGACCAGGTTATTTTCCTCCAGAGAAACATGGACTTGCTCTCCTTCCGGCAACTCCCGGAGGATATCGGCCAGCATCCTGGCTGACAGGCAGATACTCCCCTCCTGGAAAACCTGGGCCTCCGCTTCCCCCTTGATTCCCAGCTCCAGATCCGTTCCATACAGATAAATCCGGTTGTCCAGTGCCTGAACCAAAAGATGGGACAGGATAGGCATGGTCCCCCTGAGGACAGCTACATTATGAACAGTATTAACACCTCGTAAGAATTCATCTCTGCATATGCTCAATTCCATATGGTATTCTCCCTGCAAATGCTATATTTCTCATTACTCCAAATAAACACTATACTGCATAACCCACTGAATAGCGAACAGGACGGACATCTGCAACCGACGGCTTCGGGATCAGCAGTTGACAGGCAATGGTCAGCCACCGATAATCAGGATTCAGAGGCCGTGATTTACCATCTGCCGGGGGCTTCGAATGGATGGTGCGTTCATAGGTTATCAGAAAGATAGCCACCCCATAGTCCTCTTCCCGATGAATGAGAAATCCATTCTGGAAAGCGTCAAGCGCCATATTGTTTGCTTTCGCCACCTGAGCCATCTCCTCGGAATTTAATTTGATCAGCAGATAGCGGGATATCTCACCATCAGCTATCCTGGTCAGGGTTCGGGAACTGGACGAAGCCACGTAAACCGTTGACAGAAAGTCCAGTTTCCGGCTGAATTGGGCTGCAACCACAGCAGCGGCTCTGCGGCCTCCTGCGGTATGGTGAAACCCATAACATTCAAACAGCTTTTGCTGCACCTGTTCGGCGTATTTTTCCCCCCGCTCATAGAGATCCCTGGTCAGATAGCCAAGCTCTTTGCCCATATCTTCCGCAGCGCTGGCTATGGGCCAGTCAATTTTAACATGAAAATGAGAAAGCAGGTACCGATTTTTCAGCCGGGATGTCGGATCTTTCTGGAGCAGGAGAGCATAATCGACCGGCAGCAGGGAACGGCAGAACTGGCTGAACTGATAACTCTCAAAGTATTTGAGATTCGGGTAAAAGTCACCATGAATTTCAACATCTACTAAATGAGAGGCCAGGTTGTCCCTGGCCACTTTGTTGGCATCAAAAAACCGGATATACTTTTTATCACTACTGGGCAGGGTCCCTTCGTAAAACAGGACCAGGAAACTATTTTGATACTGATATTCCCGTTCGGGAATCCGGGCTCTTGGTTTTAATTCCCTCTTTTCAACAAACGGGTAGGGCTGGTTTCGGCTCTGATAATTTCTGAATGAGTCAACGAGCGAATATTCGATCAGGTCTCGATCCAGTCCATCCCGTAAAACCTCATAGAGAGATCTGCCTATCTTTTCATTCAGGCTTAAGTTCAGTCTTTTAATCGCCATAAACTGTAAAATTAAGAGTCAGAAGTCAGGAGCCAAAAGACAGAACAAATACTTTTTCTTCTGCCTAACCCCATTGATTATTCGAATAAAACTCAAAGGCCAGGAATTTATTATATAGCTAAAATGTTTTTTCTTCAAGCGATTTTGCACATCAGCCCCAAGTTTTCATCGAGGCCGAAGATCAGGAAGGAGGGAAGAATCATGGTCTATGAATCGTACTCAGGCACAAGGCACAAAGGGGCAAAGAAGATAAAAATGAATGCTGAGCAATTAAGCAGCAAACAGGCAAGGAAACTTTCTGCCTCTGTGCCTTTGTCCCTTTGTGCCTGAGTAGTTGTTACTATACTTTAAAATTGAGGCTATATTCTTTTGTCAAAATATTATTCCCTGATGAACTAAAAATAGCGCCAATTGGAATTATTAACTTATAAGCGCTGCCGGATTCAAAATAATTTGATCGTATATTCAAAATATTTTTATTAATAAATTTATTAATAGAGATTATCATGCCATTTGATTTCTTAATTATAATATTATTATAAACAGCTCCTTCTTTAATATTCTCGGCAAAATCGATAACAACAGGATGATTAATCTCCAAGGTCCCGCCTTCCTTAGGAATAGATCCAATGATTCCCAAGCCTGGATATGCGTACTCATATAAAATAGAATTTGTATCTTTTCCTGTGTCATTCTTATATTGATTAAAATCATCAGTAGTATAAATCCTATGGTAATGCCAATTTATTACCGGATCACCATCTTTTTCATAATAGTAATTATTATCAAGAATTAGATTGTCAAGCACTGAGCTATCCCACGTCATTCCTACACTCCATTCTGACGCATCAGAAAAAATATTATTTTTTATAATAAGATTTGCAACATTTGCTATAGAAGATAAAACTAAATGCCTTCCATTTACTCCATCAGGTCGCTGGTTATGCCCCCATCCTCCGCCAGCATTAAAACAGATATTATTTTCAAAATAAATATCGTGGACATCAGGAGTATTAAAATTATCATAAAATTCAAAAGAATATTCACAGTTCCAAATTTTATTGTTTCTATAATAAATATTATATTGGATATTATCAGCTCCAGATCCTTGATTCGTAACGGCAGCATCATATATCTCCCAAATATTGCAGCCTTCGACCAGATTGTTGCTCGCCGCATTCCAGAATTCTATAGCGTTTCCAGCTCTGGCAACAGTATCTGTGCCTGACCAATCTCCTCCTCCAATAAAATTAATGTCGCAATTTCTAACTACAATATCATGTGCATATCCCCCTCCTATACCACCAAACGCCCCGTAAGCCAAATGTAAATCTTCATAAATAATATGATGCTTATAAGTTTCATCTATTATATTTCTCGATAAAGCACATTCTATATCGCTATAAAAAGTTGCCGGATTTTGGATAGAATACAAGCTGACTGTCATGTTATTGTTATCATACCAGAAATCGCCCTGGTTGATTAAATCACCTTCTGCCCAAACTTTTTTTCCTGTTGATAAGCCATCGTTGAAAATAATATTCCCGACATCGACAAGAAAAGGAGTTTCCTTCAGTTCCTTAAAGCTTACCGAATCAATAAAAAAATCCGAGTTTTCAGGCAAGGCATTGCCCATGAAAAATACCATTATTGCATCTGAGGCAGTTCGATTGGATTGATAATAAAGTTTATATGTTTTCCAATCCGTATTGATGGAAGCAGATAATAATTGCTTCTGCCTGGCTGGATTATAGGGGTACATACTCCAGTAATATTCAGAATAAGGGCTTACTCTCTGAATAAGAGTAACGTAAGGAATGGTAAATGGCGCGGTAGCTTTAGCCCTGAAACTCAATTCATAATATTTTCCCCTCACGATTTGGGAAAGCTGCGCGCTCAACTGAATGCTCGACTCTCTGTTACCATTATTGTCTCCGCAAGTCAGCTTGTAGGCTGCCGGAAATGAATCATAAATTCTCATATCTCTTACTCCGGTTACCTGAGCTCCATCAGCTCCCCATAATCCCCAGTTAGCGATATTTTGGGTAAAAGTAGGGTTCAGCAGCAGCTCACTGCCATTTGGAACAGGAAATTTTGTTGACCAAATATTTCCTCCCTTATCTACCCAATCAGACACATTATTTTTTTCCTGCGATCCAAGCAGAATCGGCTTATTTCCGCTGCCATAAGAAGTGTATTTTATGCTTCCACTCGCATCTCCGCTTGAAGGATACAAATTTTCTCTCCATACCCCTCCTTTTTTAAAATGTATTATATCGCCGGGAGAAAAATCGAATTCATTTACTTTAGCTATTGACTTCCAGGGAGAAGAAGGGCTTGTCCCATTATTGCTGTCATCTCCGGCATTGCTTACATAATAATTTTTCGAAATAGAAGATGTATAAACCAAAGATCTTTCTACCGGCAATTTATATTTACAACTTCCAAAAATATAAATACAAACAACCGCAAATAAGACGATAGTGGATGCCAAATTAAAAGACTTGAAACCTCTTTTTAATAAATTTTCATTAGACATATGCTTATTCCCCCATAAATACGCAAGAATGAATTCCAGCCAGGTTAACCTGAAAGCTCACTTCGGGCAAAGGAGTCAGTAAGGTGCGGTACTCAATTTTGGAGATGAAACAAACAGCCTTACTCCTCTGGACAACCCAATATCCAAAAGACGGCTGAAGCTGTGGATGACCAGGCCGATGGTGTCTTTCTCAAAGAAAAGGGTTGATCTATTTATAATATAATATATATATAGATGTTTGTCAATATAATGGATAAATTAAGTATTAATTAAAAAACCAAATACAGCGTTCTTCTCCGGATTGTTTGGCAAGTACTTTTCCTGGAATTAAATGCCCAATCCGGTAAACGATCACTGCTGAACTTTCCATCACAATTAGCTCAATTTATACCAATCTGCCGATTGAAAATGCATGATAAACAGTACGTACATGCATAAGGAATTAAGTAAAAATTATGACCAAACCAAGCGGCAGTTGTCTGCTCCCTGTTCCTCCTTCGTCTGAGCGGGTCAGGACCAATCAGGTCATTGTTACCCGGGAAGGAATTGAGCTTTTTGCTGATCTTTATATACCTTCAGGCGATCCGCCCTTTCCGGCAGTAATCGAGATCACTCCTTACTGCACCCAGGGGCTTGCCAGGATCGGTGAGATTTATGCCGCCAGAGGCTATCTTTTCCTGGCGGTCGATAGCCGTGGCCGCTACCGTTCCTCCGGAGTCTGGTCCCCCCTGACTTATGACCGGACCGATGGACAGGAAGTTATCCGGTGGATGGCCCATCATGAGCTCTGCAATGGACGGATCGGCACCCGTGGTCATTCTTACAGCGGTTATAATCAGCTTCTGGCTGCCATCGATGCGCCTCCTGAGCTAAAAGCAATGGTAGTGGGGGTAGCGCCGGGTGATCCCTTCGAAAATGTACCATTTCAGGGTGGGGCTTATGATCTGAACGATTTTTTCTGGCTTATGAGCATGACCGGACGGGTCTGCACTAACGGAATTGAAGAGGAAGATGCCGGGGAGGGGAGATTCGAATTCGAGGAGGAGAATGAGGGCAAGCAGGCCGAAACAGCGCAGGACCAATCCAGAGAGGATCAGGAAGAGGATGAATTTGACCTTCTTTTCGACCACGCACTCTCCAGCCGGCCTTTGCGTGACATGGATCTTCGCTTTGGCGTCCGTCAGGAAACTTTCCGGGAATGGATCAGCCACTGGCAGCTCGATGATTTCTGGAGAGCCCGCTCAGTCGGTCCCCGCCTGGATCGCACGGCAGTTGCAACCCTCCACATCTCGGGCTGGTGGGATGGCAATGGCCGGGGCTCGACAGCCTTTTTCAAGGGAATGCGTCAGCGGGCGGCCACAGCAGAAGCCAGAGAGTCGCAAAGGCTTCTGATCGGGGCCTGGGACCACGACACGGCAGCTCCTGACTGCGAAGATTTACCTGAAGAGGAAGCTGCAATGATCCAGCGGGCAGCGCTTCGGAGCCCTCTCAACGATGAGCTGGCCTGGTTCGATCAGCATCTTTTGGGTATGGATCCCGGCCCCTCTACCAGGTCGAGAGTCACTCTTTACCTGACCGGCCTTCATTGCTGGATGGATTTTGAGGACTGGCCCCCTCCAGACACCCGGCCAACTGACTATTATCTTGGCGCTGCACGGAGCGGGCGTTTTGGCAGCCTCCGGAGCAGTGCTCCCGCCAGGGGGCCGCAGGAATCCACCTATCTCTTTGATCCGGATGATCCTACTCCTTTTGCCCATCCCGATATCGACGGCGAGCGGATGCCTTTTGATAATGCGCAAATCGAGGAAGAGCGCACCGACATTCTCCTGTTCGATACTGTACCGATGAAAAAGTCATTGACGCTCATCGGCGAGTTGTCACTCATTCTCTATGCCCGGTCGGATGCCCCGGATTTTGATCTGTGTGCGAAGCTTCTGGATGTATACCCGGACGGCCGGGCAATCTACCTGGCCGATGGCATCATCCGGGCCCGCTTCAGAAAAGGGTGGGACCGGCCCGAACTGGTAATGCCGCTGGAGACAGCCGAATATGTCATCGACTTATGGCACATCGGGCATGTCCTTCAACCCGGTCATGCCCTGAGGCTGGAAGTCTCTTCAGGTGCCTTCCTGCGCTTTGATATCAATCCCTGCACAGGAGGCAATCTGGCCGATGAGACCGGATGCCGGAAGGCCAGGGTGACCATCCTGCACAGCCCGGACTATCCGTCACGGCTCATTCTTCCCATCTGCCATGATCCACGCCTTGCTGAGTTTGGGGAGGAGTAAGGGTATCGTACGCAAGAGAGAATGAAATATAAATACAAATACAAATACAAAGACAAATACAAAAGACACCACAGAGACACAGAGGCACAGAGAAAAACAAATGAGTGACTTATTCAGGGGATGGCTTATAACCGTGGCTGATTTTCTGAGGAGGAACAAGGGTGGCCAATAGGCAACTTTTCTGGCCGGGCAGGGAAGAGCGGACGCTGGTTGGCCGCTTTTACCTTGCCAGCAGCCTGAGCGAGGCAATGAATGTTATTTTCCCGTTCCAGTTCATTTATCTCTATCTGGTCATGGAATGGCCGGAATGGGCCATTCTTCCAACCCTGGTAGAAACGGTCACCGTCTGGCTGATGGAAATCCCAACCGGCATCGTGGCTGACCGGTGGGGCAGAAAGCTTTCGGTGATCAGCGGGGATCTGTTGAGTGCCATCTCCTGGGTGATCATTCCCCTGGCTGTATCATTCCGCGGCCCGGCTCAGTTATATATGGTCTGCGCCTGTTTTTTTCTGGAGGGAATCGGGCAGACCCTGGTCTCAGGTGCCGAAGATGCCTGGGTAGTGGATAATCTGGCCAGTGCCGGAAGGGAAGATTTGATGGAGCAATACTTTGCCAGAATCAGGTCTTTCAGCTCTCTTGGCGGAGTTATTGCCGGAAGCCTCTCGCTGCTGCTCCTTCTGGTCAGCAGAGTGGACCGGAGCACCCTGAACTTTTTATGGTACATCGCAGCTTGCGGCCAGCTCATCTCGGTCGCCATCTCCCTGACCATACCCGAACATCAGCCCGAAGGTGATCAACCGGACTATGACCAGGACGAGGCTGATGAGCTTGAAATGGCACCTTTTCTCGACCGGGCCAGGCAGGGATTTTCTGCCATCTTTCAGTTCCGGCCCCTTTTTTCATTCTTTCTGGCCCTGTGTGTAACCTCCTTTGCCGGCTCGATCACCGGCGAAGCCTTTGAGATTTCACTCCTGACCAAGGGGCTGGATGCGCGGGGTCTTGCCCCCCTTGGCGTTATCGGAGACCTTACCGGCATGGTTGTGCCGCTCTGGGGTGTGGCTATTTCCCAATGGCTTGGATCAACAGCCAGCCTGGTGCTCTTTGTGCTGGTTCCAGCCGGCGTGGTATCGCTTTTTTTTGCCCGGCCAGGGCTTTTGCTGGTGGTCGGGCTCTACCTGATTTTCAGCATTGTCGATGACCTGTGGGACCCGGTTGCGGATGCACGGCTCCAATCCCTGATCCCCTCATCATGCCGCGCTACAGCCGGATCGATCACCAACCAGGCAACCGAACTGGCAAATTCGGCAGGCATCGGAGCCTTTGCCCTGCTCCTTGGCAAGCACAGCCGGGAACTGCGTGAAGCCACACCGGACCTTATGGAGGCTTTCTCCGGCGGAGCATCGACCAGACCAAAGGTCCCCAAAGGGCTCTTCGGCCTGCCGGTTCCGGACCTCGCTCTGGTGCTCTTTACCTTTTTCGGTCTTGCGGCCATTCCGTTCCTTGTCCACAGCCAAAGGAGCGGTTGTCAGGACGAGGAAATCATGAGTCGCCGGGCGAAGAGCACATGTCAGGAAAAAAGGAGCAGATGTCAGGAGAAGACAAGTAACTGTCAGGAGGAAGAGATATGAGGCTTGCTTTCGGTCCACAAAAGGCTGAAACCATTGTTTCAACTGAGTCATCACCTGAGCGCGACCGGCTGCTTGAGGTAAAGCGGGGGCTTGATGAAAAACTGACCCGCTATAATCCGGGCGAGCTTTTGAGCTGGTGGGTGGCTGAGGATGCCTTTGAGCTGCCGGATGAAACGATCACCGGGCTTCGCCGGGGCGGAGAAGCCTTAAACCGCTTTTTTCAGAAGGCCAATGACCTGTTCTACCGTGAGCCGTGGATCCAAAAGCGCCTGGAGAAGAAAATTTCCCCGCATTACCGGCTGCTCAACCGGGCACAAATCCAAGCCCTCCCCAGAATGCCCCGGCCCGATGTAGTCCTTGACCGCAGGTGGCAGCCGAAATTCGTGGAGCTTGAAATTACCGTCGGATCACGGGCTGATACCGCTATCATGGCCGAGGAGTATGGCCTCAATCATCACCGCGGGCTGATCAGATCCTATGCGGACTTTGTCAAAACCTACTGGCCGGACAAAACTCTGGCTATGGTCACTGCCCCCCACCCCTTTTTCCTGGATCTTCCCGATGACGCCAGGGCCTTTGCCTCAATGCTCCGGCGGGAGGGTATTCCGGTTGTGGTCCTGACCGGTGAGAACCTGCCCCATCTTCGGTTTGACGGCCAGAGGCTGCTCCTTTACCAGCGCTCCGGCGACCCCATACCGATTCACCTTATGGACCGGTTTATCGATATCTATGAAATTGCCGAGCTGCAGCACCCTGGCATGGCCGCCATTCTCGATGCCTATCTGTCCGGTGCGGTTGTCGATGTGAACACCTGCAAGCAGTTTCTGGATGAAAAGGACTGGATGGCCATTTTCTGGGAGGAAGGAATGCGAAGTATCTGGCGCGCTGAGCTGGGAGAAGAGCATGACCAGGTACTGCGCACCACCATCCCCCGGACCTGGCTGGTCCGCGAAGGACAGCAGGTGGAGCTGCCCGGGGGAGAAAAAGTGCCGATTCTCCGGCTGGGAGACATTCCAGCCCAGGAGCGGCAATTTGTCATCAAGGAAAGCGGCACATCGACAACTTCTTCGGGAGCCCAATCCCTGCGGGTGCTCTCCGAGATGAGCAGGAAGGAGGTCCAGGAGCTGCTGCGAAGCCTGATGAAAAGCAGGGTTAAATTCATCATCCAGGAGATAATCGACTCGCCCAGAGTCAGCTTCACCGCCCTTGACCCCGATGATGACCGGGTAATCACCCAGCATGGAGCCCGGCTCAAACTCAGCGCCTTCTACTGCGACGGCAAGCTGATGGATATCAGGCTGGTGGCCAGCAATGCCAAACTGGCTGTCAATGACCAGGATTATGTGGTCGGCGTGGTCCGCTATGACGGAGAGGAGTAAGAGGGAGCGAGTGCGAAGAGAAGGCAATCTGATACCATTTCGACATTCAACTGCAGCATAAGTAGAGAATTCAGAATTCAGGAGTCAGGAGTCAGAATTCAGAATAAGGCTTTCGTTTCTCCTGACTTCTGACTCCCTTGGCCGGTTTATGCTCAATTTCAGGTGAGAAATGGTATGAGTAAGTTAACATTGTCAAGGTAATCCATATTGAAAATTTGATTATGTTATGTTATACTATATGTGCTATATGGATAATTTATCGATTTTCCGGGTTTATAGTAACCTTTATATCCCGTATCTATTCAATTCAATATCACAGGTTAATGGCTGTAAGGAGTTGATTTAAGTGTTAAATAAAACGCCAAAAGCATATCATATCTGTCTATTCTTTTGCGCCTTTATTCTTTCATGCAGTTCTTCGCTCAAGCAGTCGCAAAAAAAGCTGCCGCTCAGATTTGTTGGACCGACACTATCTAAAGGCGTGGATACCAGCGGCTCAACAAGTACCCCTGTGGAACCATCGAGCACATTTTCGGCTGAAGACGCTCAGGTTATTGCCCACCTCAAGATTGAAAACCTCACCGGGAAACACCAGTTGCGATGGGAGTGGTATAATCCGGACGGCAGTCTCTATTGCGCTTCTCGTAATTTCCCCGTCGGGGCTTCCAAAGGAAGGTATCTTCCCCAGGCGAGTGCATGGCATAAGTTATCTGTTCATGGTGACAAGGCGCAAACCTGCCAGGGGCAGTGGGTGGTAAAGGTCTTCTGTGATGATGCCCTCATAGGGTCTGCACCCTTTTCGCTGCAGGCACCGGCAGAGGCGGCAGACCTCATTCAACTGCCCAAGGACCTTTCCGTGAAGCCCTATCCCAGGGATTGGGGCCTCATCATCGGCATAGAAGATTATGCTCATTTACCCAAAGTGGAATATGCCAAAAAAGATGCCCTGATTGTAAGGGATTATTATATGAAGATTTTGGGAGTTCCGGAAGAAAATATCATTTTTCTCATAGACGGCGATGCAACCAAAGCCAGAATAGAGGGTTATCTCAGAAAGTATATCCCCAATAATGTTGATAAAGAGACCACACTGTACGTCTACTTTGCGGGACATGGTGCCCCGGACATCGAACAGGGCGATCCCTTCCTGGTTCCTCACGATGGCGATACTCAGTTTCTGGCACAGACAGGTTATAGCCTGAAAACCTTCTATCAAGACCTGGATAACCTGAAGGTAAAAAAGGTTTACGTGTTTCTCGACTCATGCTTCAGCGGCGTGGCTTCCCGGGCTGCTGGCATGCTGGTAAAAGGGCTCAGGCCAGCCCTCATCCATGTCAAGGATGTACCGCTTCAATCTGAAGCTGTCGTGGCTCTCAGTGCCTCGCAATCAGGACAGGTCAGTAATGCCTATCCTGAAACAAAACATGGGCTTTTCACCTATTTCCTCCTGCGGGCACTGCGGGGTGAAGCGGATGAAAATGATGATCACTGGGTTAGTGTGAAAGAAGTCTTGAATTATGTAAAAAGTCATGTCTCACGGGTTTCACACCGAATGGGCGCGGATCAAGTCCCTGCTATCGCTCCTCCTCTGGAAATACTCAAAGATGCAGCTATCAGCAGGGTACTGAAGTAACTTTGGAGAAACCAGGCCCTCGGAATTATCACAGATGTTCCCCATCTTGTATGGGAGCCTCTCCTCAACTCCTCCCCCTTGATGGGGGAGTCTGGGTGGGGGTGATGGTTATCTTCACCATCCTCATGGAGAAAAGGAACATGGGGAACATCGGTAAACGTCACATCTTTTCCATCGGGAAACCCGCATGACCGTTGAGCAGGCGAACGTAAGATGTCAGGCAGGAAGAGTAAAATCAGGATTACAACTAGACCTGAAGTATGGATTATTGTTATCCTGCTATACTGCATAGTCATCCCTTCCGTGCTTACGGCCCAAGATGTCACCTGGATTACCGCTGAAGGCACAGCCCCCCTGAAAAATACCGGCAAAGAAGAGGCCAGAAAACTGGCCCTGGAAGATGCCCTCCATAAAGCCCGCGAGAAAGCCGTAGCTGCCAATGTTTCAGCCCAGACCCTGATCGTTAATCTCAGACTCTCAGGCAGTATACTTGGCGCCATACCCTACGGCAGGGTAATTGAGCAGACAATAATCGAAGAGGGCGTCGAAGACGTGCACAAGGGCGATGGGAATAAGGAAGGTAGTCAGGTGTACAGAGTCAGGATAAAGGCACGGGTTGCCGAGGAAACAACAGGCCAGGATCCCGATTTCAGGCTGGAGGTATCACTCAACAAGTCCAGCTTCACCGAGGGCGAGGAGATGGTGATCACCATCAAAGCGACACGGGACTGCTGCCTTGCGGTTTTCAATCTCTTTGAGGATGATAAAATTCTCAGGCTTATCCCCAACCGGTTCAAACGGGATGTCCTGCTCAAAGCCGGTCAGCCCTTTCTTTTTCCCGATCAGAATGACATAAAAAAGGGCATAACTCTCAAAGTACATGTGCCGGAGGGCAGGGAAACTGTCAGAGAGTCATTCTATGTCCTGGCGCTCAAACAGCCCTTCCATCTCATCAACAATGACCAGTACCAGGAAGGCATTTTCGGCCTCTACAACGGCAAGGCAGCACTTATGAGCGATCTGATCGGGGAAATTGTTGATATCCCCTTTAGCCAGAGAGCGGAACAATTAGTGTCATATCAAATCAGGAAAAGCAGCAGGAGGATGTCCAATTAATCAAGTTCGATATTCCTGTCCACTGGTTAAATTCAGTATCCTCGTTTATCAGGAGGTGTTAGATGAACCTTTTCAGAAAAACCGTCGGATTAGTGGCCATTGCTTCAATCGTTGGCCTGCATTTTCCTCAGATAAGCCGTGCAATGCAAAATCCACCCTCTTCAGAAAGTGATAAAGCGTTGGGTATAACAGAGCATGATCCTGAATTCCTTGCCCCGCCTGAAATCGAAATACCTGTTGAGACCACAATAGAGGGGAAAAAGAAAGAGAAGAAGAAAACAAGTAAATGGGTCTGGATCGGGGCCGGGGTTCTGATTACCGGCGCTATTGCCGCAGCAGCGAGTGGCGGGGGTGATGGCAATAGTGGAAAGTCATCGCAACAGGGGGAAGGAGAGATAACCGTTCAATGGAATGAACAATAACCCTGGGATAGAACCAGGTCTTAAAAAGACTTTTGATCCAGGCCAGGCCAGGATTGGTATATAAGAGCAAGTAAAGGAAGAGACTATGAAGTGCCCTGACACGAGGATTCATCGTGATTTACCAATAGGTCGTATAGTAGGTATCTATGGTGCATTGTGTGCGCTGCTTATTCTCCTTTCAGCCTGTGGTAGTAATTACTCTGAAGATACTGGTCATAACACAGGCTCGATAGGCTTTAGCCTCACCTGGGAGCGTCCTGAACAGTCTCCTGTCATTGGTCAATTCCCTGCCATTCGGACCAAAGCAGCGCCGGGCGGTGATTGTTGTGAAAGCTATGGAATAGAGTATATCAATGCTTATGTTTATAACGCAGCAGGTAAAGAAGTCGCTTCCAGAAACTGGCCCTGTTCTGCTGGACAAGGCACAATCTCCAATGTGCCTTCAGGAACTGGCCTTCGGGTCAGGATTGAAGGCACCATTACTGGCGCTGTTGTGTGGGAGGGGGAGAGAACGGGCATTTCCGTTATGGCTGGGCAGAGCACAAATGCAGGGGTAGTCTCTATGTCATATAAAGGCACTGATAAAACTCCACCAGTAGTTATCTCTTCAGTTCCCCTGAATGGAGCCATTGATGTTCCTCTTACCCAACGTATAACAGTCACTTTCAACGAGGACGTGGCTCCACCCTCAGTGAATACCACAACTTTTACCCTGGTCAGTGGCTCAACCCTGATAAGAGGCATAGTGACCTATGATGCTGACAGCAAGACCGCATCCTTCATACCGGCTGGCGGCAGCTTTTCTCCCTCGACAGCCTATACAGTAACTATAACCAATGGGGTGGAGGACAGGGCTGGCAACTCTATGGCCTCAAATTATATCGGGAGTTTCACTACCGTTCCTCTCCAATCAGGCAGGACCCTATGGGCCTGGGGATGGAACGAGGAGGGTCAATTAGGAGATGGTGCCAATACTGATAAGAATACCCCTGTCCAGATCGGGACTGATAACCAATGGGTATCAATCGCAGCAGGATGGGCTCACACGGTAGCCCTTAAATCAGATGGAACCTTGTGGGCCTGGGGAAGGAACGATGTAGGCCAATTAGGAGATGGCACCAATAGTGATAAGAATATCCCTGTCCAGATCGGGACTGATAACCAATGGGTATCAATTTCAGCAAATAGCGAATCCCATCATACCCTAGCCCTGAAATCAGATGGGACCTTATGGGCTTGGGGAAGGAACGATGCAGGCCAGTTAGGAGATGGCACCAATAGTGATAAGAATACTCCTGTTCAGATTGGGACTGATAACCAATGGGCAGCAATCGCAGCAGGATGGGGTAATTCGCTAGCCCTGAAATCAGATGGAACCTTGTGGGCCTGGGGAAGGAACGATGTAGGCCAATTAGGAGATGGCACCAATATTGATAAAAATACCCCTGTTCGGATAGGGACCGATAACGAATGGATAGCAATTGCAGCCGGAGGCAAACACACGGTAGCCCTGAAATCAGACGGAACCTTATGGGCCTGGGGAAGGAACGAGGAGGGTCAATTAGGAGATGGTACCAATATTGATAAGAATACCCCTGTTCGGATAGGGACCGATAACAAATGGGTATCGATTGCAGAAGGGGGCTTTCACACCATAGCTCTGAAATCAGATGGGACCTTATGGGCCTGGGGAAGTAATGGTAGCGGCGAATTAGGAGATGGCACCAATATCGGGAAGAATATCCCCGTTCGGATAGGGACCGATAACAATTGGGTATCAATTGCAGCAGGATGGTTTTATACTACAGCTCTAAAATCAAATGGGACTTTATGGGCTTGGGGGAGTAATGGTAATGGCAAATTAGGAAATGGCACATATATTGATAAGAATACCCCTGTCCAAATAGGGACTGATGCTCAATGGATATCAATTGCAGCCGGATATTGTCATACTGCAGCCCTTAAATCAGGGAATATTGCTCATCCTTCTGCACCCACGCAGGTAAGTGCCACAGCAGGAGATGCAAAGGTAACTATAAGTTGGCAGCCGGTTGAAATAAAATATGAAATAAATAGCCCTCCGGAAAACATTGCTTACAATCCTGCCGGGAGTGGATATCCTGATCCATCGGAGTCAGATCCAGGGTGGGGTGGCGGTAGCTGGCCTTGGCAAATGATCGATGGTTTGCGATGGTATGAGGGGCAATGGCAGGGGGGACTGGCGTTCACCGGTGGGACATCGAGTTGGGGAGGACCTTGTGGATGGAGGCAGGCAACAATAAACTTCGGAGAACCCAAGACATTTAACAGAGTTGCAGTATGGCATCACGGTTGTGGACATTTACCCAATACCTACAAAATCCAATACTGGGATGGAACAAACTGGATAGATGTATTTTCAACCGGCAGGGGACATGACTATCTGCCATTTCCAGAATTGTGCTGGTCAACGCCTACCGTAAATCTGTTCGATCCCGTAACATCGGATAAGGTGAGGCTTACCTTAAACAACTGCGATATGGATCATGGTTGGATTTATGAGCTGGAGGTATATAATAACCCTCATCCTATCCCTGTATCATACGCTATTTACTGGTCGAAAAGTCCTGGAGTATCAAAGACCAACTATGAGGGCAAGATTGACGATATTACTGCCACCTCGTACACTCACACTGGCCTTATAAACGGCACGACTTACTATTACAGAGTCACAGCGAAAAATAGTTCGGGAGAAAGTGATATGTCAGATGAAGTATGGGCTAAGCCGGATAAGGTTACCTGGACTGAAAAGACTCCTATGCCCAATCCCGTTAGTGCTTTTGGTTATGCAGTGGTAGATGGAGTTATTTACATCATTGGCGGCGATAGCTCCGCGTCGAGCACGAGCACTGTCCAAAGGTACAATCCGGCAACTGATACCTGGCAATCGGACACCGATCATGGTGGAACCTTAGCACCTTTACCAAAACCAAGGTCGTTATTATTTTGCGGTGTTATAAATAGAAAGATCCATGCCATAGGCGGGTGGGAGAATGGCTCTTATAAAGGTGATCATTTCGTTTACGAACCAGATACCAATACCTGGCAAACCGGCCCATCAATTCCTCAGTGCCCTATCGGTCAATTTTCAGCAACCATAAACAACAAAATATACGTTTTTGGAGGATGGAGGGGAATTTATAATAACCTTGTTTTCGAATATTCTGAAGAAACTGGTTGGTCTTCGAAGAGTCCTATGCCAACTCCAAGGAATCATGGGATTACTGGGGTATATGATGGAAAGCTCTATGTGATTGGAGGCCAGGGTGGACAGCCAGCGCAACAACAACCTTTGGATGTGGTTGAAATATATGATCCCCAAACTGATACCTGGTCTACTGGTTTAGCACCAATGCCCAGTCCGCAACATTGGTTAGGCAGCTCTGGTTCTCCAGTGCTCAATGGAATAATCTATGTTCTTGGGCCAGGGAATACAGCGTATAGTTACAATCCACAGTCTGATTCATGGGAAATACTGAATTCAATGCCTGATCCCACTTGCTCAGCTTCAGGAATTTCTGCAATCAACGACTCACTCTATGCAATAGGACCAAAACATACTTTCAAAGGCATACGTAATTAGCGAAGCCCTATTGACCTGGCCTCTCTACCGCCTCCTCACAACCAGTCGAAACCCGGCCGCTTCAGAAGCAGCATCGGGCAGGAGGCTCCAGCGTCTGGCGGAGCAGCATCCCCGGGCATCAGTTGCCCAGTGGCCGCCGCGCATTACGCGCTCCGTGCCTTCTGGTGGTCCTTTGGGGGTCCGTAGCCGGGCCGTCGGGGTAAGGGGCATACCAGTCCTGGCACCACTCGGCAACATTTCCTCTCCAGGTTCGAGGGTGATCCACTCTGCCTGGTTAAGAGCCGAAAAATAACGGGAAGTATGATACACTAGATGAGGATAAATCAATATGTCAATGGAAAGCACTGCCTCGATGTCTTGGGGCAGCCAGCACGGTGCATGATCGATTCCAGGAGTGGGAGATAGGAGTGGCGGTAGATGGGGCCAATCGAGATGATAAGAAAATGATGCTCCCAACCCTGGAGGCTGATGTTATTGAGCCTCCAAAGCCCACAGAAGATAACCCAAGATATACGGGATATTCTTATAGCCAGGGGATATATTCCTCAATGTGCGGGCTCGGGGGGAAGAATCAAAACAAAAGAGGGAAATCCCCAACTATCGGGCAAGACGATGGGTAGTTGAACGTACTCACTCATGGCTCATGGCTCAATCGCTTTCGGCGATTACTTATCCGTTGGGAGAAAGAAGTTGACAATTATTTGGCTATGGTAGACTTCGCTTGCGCCTGGATCGTCTTCCATGCAGCAGGACTTTTCGGACAGGCTCTAATATTACAACGAGACTTTCAATTAATGAAAGAGGAATGGTCATAATACATCACCCCCACCCAGCCTCCCCCCTCAAGGGGGAGGAGTATGGAGGACATCTTAAGGGGGAGGAGTTAGAAGACGCCTCACTTGCCACAGAGGGGGCTTCCCTGCTGCCGTATGGGCTCCCTGCTGCCAGAGGGACTTCCCTGCTATCGGGAGGGACTTCCCTGCCCCTTGAGGAGTAACTTCAATCCCTCCCCCTTGAGGGGGAGGTTAGGTGGGGGTGAATAAAACCAAGGGAGTCCTCTAACCACTCCTCTTATGTGAAGGGGAAAGGAAAAAGTCTCGTTGTAATACTAAATGCCTGATTACTTATTTAGCGAGAGAACCATTTAGATTACCACAACCAATGAGAGGAACAGAAAAAAAATTTTTAATTGACAGTAATCCCTCAGCGATGTACTCCGTCTTTTAATGCATAGTACTTTTGACATCCACTTCTTCTGCCTCGTGTACTTATTCCGCCACTGGATTGATAATTGGAAAACCACGATGATCACCTGAAATTAAGGGAGGTGAGGATTCTATTTCGTAAATTGGATATTTACAAGCAGTAAATTTTCCTCAGCAGCGGGCTTTTATAAAGCTCATTCAGTAATTATCTTGATTATCCTCAGATGTATGAGAGAATGTTTTATTTTTCAAGGGAGTATGAAATGAATTCAATGAAAAAGAACTGGTTAACCTTTGGTTTGATGATTTTGGTGTTAGTGGCCTTAACGAGTGCAGCTCAAGCCCAATTTTATCCACCTATCGTGCCTCCCTTCTATGGGTATGGCTATAGTCCGGTGCCTCCGGGTTTCGGATATTATCCAGTGCCTTCGTCAGCCACTGTCGTGCCCTATGGATATCGCGGTCCCCACGCTCTGCTCACTACCCTGGCACTCCTGGGCCTTTTGCCAACGACTACAACTACTACCACACTTTTGCCGACGACTACAACCACCAGCACGCTTCTGCCGACCTACACTGTCCCCACTACCACGGTTCCAACCACGACCGTTGGGACCACCACTGCTCTGCTGCTGGGCGGATCGATTTCCCCGACTACTGCTTTGCTGCTGTCTTCTACTACACCTACCACAACCTATCCTACGACGACTTCTACCATTGGGACCACGACAGCTTTACTGCTGGGAGGCACCTCTACGACAACACTGCTGGCCCTGGGTATCTAAGCTCATAAGTAAGTAAATCATAAAAAAGATCTAACGATCATCGTGCTTTTCACATATCGCCTTTTCGGGCATTGAATATTAAACCCGGAAAGGCGAATTTTTTATTTTTTGACTATTATCGGCCGACCTGGAGCCGATCAGAGAAATAGCAGAAAAAAACTATCGTTTCTCCCCGCTGATGTCAGGTTAAAACCGTCAAGATAACAGAAAGGGATAGAAGTGAGCATGAAGATTAATCCTGATCGAGGAGGATCGGCTCCATTTCCGGACTGGAGCAGGCTTATTGTTTTTCCTGTTTTTTTCCTCATGGCAGTCATGGCCGCGGGAGGCATGTCCTGGGCAGCAGGTGCCGATCCGGCGGTCCCCCCGCATCTCAATGTTCTGGTGATTACCATTGATACCTTACGAGCCGATCATCTTGGGTGTTACGGATATCAGGGAGTAAAGACTCCCAATATCGACACCCTGGCCCGGCAGGGAACAGTGTTCCAGCAGAGCTTCACTCCGGTTCCGGTTACCCTTCCCTCTCATGTTTCCATCTTCACCGGAACCTATCCTCCTTTTCATGGGGTCCGCAATAACGGGAATTTTATTCTTGACGCTCAGGCACTCACGCTGGCAGAGGTTCTGGCTGACCAGGGGTATCGGACGGCAGCGTTTATCGGAGCCTATGTCCTGGACTCTTATTACGGATTAGATCAGGGATTTCAATGGTATGATGATGATTTTTCCGAAGGGGCAAGCAATGAGGAGGAATTGTATCAGGAAAAAAACGCCGAGCAGATCACCCGGGAGGCGGTGAAGTGGCTGGAGAACAACGGTCAATCCCGTTTTTTTATCTGGCTTCACTATTTCGATCCCCACTCACCCTACAGTCCGCCATCTCCCTTTCTGGAAGAATACCGCCAAAACCCCTACGATGGGGAAATCGCCTATACCGACCACTGGCTTGGAGTTTTATTCCATAAGCTGCGGGAGCAGAAGCTCGACGACAAGACCCTGATCATTCTCACCTCAGACCATGGTGAAAGCCTGGGAGAGCACAATGAGCTGACTCACGGAGTATTTATTTACGATGCTACCTTGCGGGTGCCTCTGATACTGAAGGGTGGTCCACTTCCTTCCTCCAAAACGGTTTCCTCCCAGGTCCGGACCCTGGACCTTATGCCAACCGTTTTACAGATCCTGGGAATCGACTGTCCAGGTTCAGTGCAGGGGAAGAGTCTGGTGAATTTAATCAATGGCCAGCCGGATAAAGAAGAGCGGGTTTTGTACTGCGAGTCCTATTTGCCGTATTACAATCATGGCTGGAGCCCGCTGGCAGGAATCCGGGCCGGTAATTGGAAATACATCAAGGCCCCGAAACCAGAGCTTTACGATCTTCAGAAAGACGCTGCGGAGAAGCAAAACCGGATCAGGGAGCTTTCGGCCACCCAGGATCAGATGGAAGCAAAGCTTAAGGCAATGCTATCTTCAATAGCCCCCCCCGAAATGAAAGGGGACCGGAAAGCGGAACCACAAGGTGATCATGCGCTCCCTGTGCCGGATCAGGATCGTCTGAAGAAGTTAATGAGCCTGGGATATATTTCCACTGCACCCGCCGGCAAGAAAAAAGATGGCTCTCTGGCTGACCCGAAGGATAAGATCGGGCTTATGGATTATTTAAACCGCGGCATGGGATTTTTGGAGGCCCGGGATCCCAACCAGGCGATCAGGGAGTTCAAAGCTTTGATCAGCCAGGATCCGCAAAATATTTTCGCTCATCTGATACTTGGCTCAACCTATTGTAAAGTTAAACTTTACGATTTGGCTTTAGAGGAGTTCACTACCGTTGCCCGGATGGATGATTCCTATATGGATATCCACAACCGGCTGGCCTCTGTCTATCAGATAAAGGGGATGAGCGACCGGGCTATTGAGGAATACAAGACAGCTATTCAGAAGTATCCCCGATGTGCGGAAAACTATAACCTTCTGGCCACGGTATATCTTGATATCCACCGCTATGATGAGGCTATCGAGCAATTGAAGGAAGGCATCAGACTTAAGCCCGGCTTTATCCGGGCCCATAATAACCTCGGACTGGCCTATGGCAGGAAAAAGAACTACGCTCTGGCCATAGAGGAGTTCCAGACTGCCCTGAAAAGCAGTCCTTCGATTGCTGAAATTTACAATAACCTGGGCTGTGTTTATCTGGAACTGGGTATCCTGCTCAACCAGAAAGAAAATATCCCTCAATTTCCCATCGATCCCCAGGAAATGGAAAAAATTTATCAGAAGATTCCGAATCTGCAGGACCATCCGGCCATAGCCTTTGATCTGGCCAGAGAGTCGTTTGAAAATTCCTTAAAGATTGATCCCCGATTCAAGGATGCCAGAATAAACCTGGGAATAGCTTACCTGAATGCCGGTTCCGGAGACAAGGCCGTAGCTGAGTATAAAAAGATACTGGCCGATGATCCTTCGGATATCCAGTCCCGGTTGAATCTGGCTGTCGTGTATTTGCAGGGGGGGCAGGTTGAGCAGGGGAGGGAAAGCCTTCAGGAAGTCCTCATCCGGGACCCTAACAATATGCCTGCTCATTACTACCTTGGCTCAACCTACATGCAGGCAGGTCAAATTGAAAACGCTCTTGCTGAATACCGCCGGATGGTTCAGATTCAGCCCCGGAATCCTGATGCTCATTTTTATCTGGGAGAGGCCTATCGGGCCAAAGGTCAAACCAGGCAGGCCATTGAAGAGTATCAGCAATCACTGAAAATCAATCCCCTTCACATAAGAGCGCAGCAGAGCCTTTCCGCAGTGACCTTGAAAAATAACTCACCATGAAATTCAAAATCGAATAAATCCTGCCGATATTCCGATAAGTATTGTTATCAAGGGTGAGGTGTGAGTATGTATTAACCAGTCAGGTGGAGGGGGAAAGCTGATGAATACTTTGGAACATTACCAGCATGCGAACTATGCAAACCATACGGTCATGTCCGGGCCGAAAGAGTCAAACCCGATGAATAAAATTGAATTTTCCATTCTGCCCAGAGAAAGGTTAGTGAGCGATATCGAGAAGCGGATGATGGCTGTCGAAAAGATGTTGTACAGGCTGGATAATGAGCCACCTGATGAGAGAGTCACACCGTAATCGGGACCCCAGGCGGTTCCTTTGCCTGCGTCTCTTTGCCGGTATTTTCATTTCCCTTCGATGAGGAGAGCAGGAATCCCCCGGTGGAGAGTCTTGTCACCACTTTATCTTTATTTTATAATTAGCCGATGTAAGAATTTGACAATCGCCACACTTGTTTACTATACTATAAATATAGCTGCCTATATAGATAGCTTATTCTGTTTATGTGTCCATGCCTTTCCTTTTTGAACTTGGAAGAGCTCTTCCTGGCGAGAACACGGGAGAGCGATTTTTTTTCAATTCTGCAGATACGTAATTACTCAGGTAGATAGACTGCAGGTATTTGACTTGCAGAAAACCATTGAGAAAAACAGAAGCCGGAATGCAGGGAAAATGCTTTTATTCTGATTCCTGATTTCTGACTCCTGACTCCTGAATTCTCAAGAATGCAGTTTCACCAACTTGCGTAATTATGCGGATAAAATTTTACCTCATACTTGATGTGAGGAGGTATAATCCCCGGCTTTTCGACAGCCAAAAAAGAACAACTTATTTATGAGGTTAGTGAGGTTTACTATGGTTAAAACAAGCAAAACGAAACAAAAATTACCCTTATTCCAAGTAAACGCGGCCTGCTTCTTTTTCATGTCATTTATCATACTTTCCACTATCTTACCTTCGGCAACTCCATCTCTTGCCAATCCCCTTTGCACTATACATCAGAGCAGCTCCCGAGGACCACAGGTCAACTGTACCTATTGCCATGCTGATCCCTATCCAGGATATCTCAATGACGGACTGCTCCTGGACGACACCACCGTCTGCGATCAATGCCACAGCCCGACAGGGCAATTTAACGGGACGGGGAGCGCCAAGGACAACTGGCAGGACGGGGGGGTGTATAACGGCAATCAATTAAAGCCGGGCAGGGAAAAATGGTGTGTCAACTGTCATGATGACGGAGCTTGTACGATCAATGGTGTTCCTGCACCCAATATTGCAGGTCTATCCATGAGCGGAGACTGGCAAAATTCGGCCACCATAGTGTATCCGACTGGCCCGGATGCGGGGAAAATCCTGGACGGGGACCCTGAAACCGGTATCAACAGCGGGGTAATTATCTTTGATCTGGGTGATCCTGCCGTCGTTTCTCATGTCAGGCTTTATACCGCTGCTGGGGAGTCGGCCCAATGGGAACTCTGGGGAGGAAACGATCTCAACACCTGGAGCAGAGTATTGCTTGGACCATCAGTGATTTATGCCGCACCGGTCTGGCTGACAGAGCTTGCAGGTGAATGGAATGAAATCAGGCTGGATAAATTTATCCCGGTTCGGTACCTCAAACTGGTCAAGGCGAGTGCGTGGCCGCTCAGTGGAAATTACCTGCGCGAATTTGAATACAAAAAGGACTTGCAATATGGCTACTACGTTACCGGCCATAAGATCGAATGCGATAACTGCCACGATCTGGCCAGCGTCCACATCGATGGTGAGAGCAGGACCTACAGTGCCAGTGCCAGTCCCAACAACTACCAGGCAGGCTACCGCCTGAAGGACGTGGAGGTGGATGGAGAGATGAAGCCTCCGCTCGAGATTCCCCGGATAGGGTGCAACAGTGGGACAAATCCCAAAACCAGCAATGACTTTGCTCTCTGCTTCGCCTGCCATAATAAATATAAGCTCCTGGGTGATGCCTATGGAGCGGACCAATTTATGCAGGATCCCCTGGCTACGAATTTCCGCAATGACGATCATGTCGATGAAAACCTGAAGGTGAAAAACGAGCACCTTCGCCATCTCCAGGGAAGGGGCTACTGCGGTAACAGTAAGGACTGGGACTCTGACTGGGATGGTACCGGAGATTCACCTCAGAGCTGCACGGCCTGTCACAATGTTCACGGTTCTCCCTCTCCGGCCATGATCAGGCATGGAGAACTGGCCAGTACACCGGGCACTGCCAACAAATCTCCCCTGCTGAACTTTCAGTATCTCAAGAGAGGTGTGGAAGGAGATGTAACTGATTCGAGCCTGATGAGCGTTTCTGAAAGCGCTGGCGGACAGACCCAGTTCAGGGGATCGGGGCCAGGGACGATAGGGAAAAATCAGATGTGCAACATGTGTCATAATGATAAAATAACCTATCACCGTGAGCCGGTAACTTCACCCATCGCCCAGTGTCTGGACTGCCACACCACTGCGAGCGTAGCTGCAATCAATCCAAGTCATGCCACTCACCTGTCGGTGGATCCCCGTGGCCCGACCATTAGCTGCAAGATCTGCCATAGTGATTGCAGCCAAGGCAGCCCTCATCTGAAATTGATGGCTGATGGTAAATCATTACCAGAGACTACGGCCTGCGATATCTGTCATAGCAAGGACGGTGTCTTTGACGGAGTGAACGATCAGGTGATCGGTGCTAAAATTAATTGGCAGGATGGAGTATACCAGAAGCCGGAACGCCTTGATCTGAAGCAAGGTCTGGAAAACTGGTGCGCCACTTGTCATGATGCGGGGACTTCACTCTGCAGCGAAGTATCGGCCCCGAACGTCATGGGGGATAACGCTACCTATGGTTATAATATCAATGGCCACAAAATCGCCTGCTCGGCCTGTCACGACCTGACCCTGGCCCACATTGATGCTGATGCCCGGACGTATTCGAAAAATTCCAATCCCCTGGATACCAGCGATCCTCATAATTACCAGAATGGATATCGGTTGAAACACCGGATGATTATCCCTCTGACTATCGGCAACCAGGGATCCGATGTCAGGGCAAGGTTTGCCCTCTGCTTTGAATGCCACGATTATGATAAAATCATGGATAGCAGCGCTCCGTATCAGACCAATTTCCAGGATGATGATGTCAACCGGCATCTTTACCATTTAAACGCCGGAAGAACAGCCTGGGATTCCGACTGGAATTACCTGCAGACGGACGATGAGCCTTTAGACTCCCGCCTGAGTTGTCCCGCCTGCCATAACGTACACGGTGCTCCCAATCCGGCCATGATTCGGCATGGTGAGTTAATCAGTACTCCCGGAACCCAGGATAAGGTGCCGGCTTTGGATTTTCGCTGGTACAAAGAGGATGGGTTTACTCTGACCGTACTTGGTGAGGAGAGCCGCTATGGAGATATGCCGCCGCTTGGTGGAGCGGGAGAAGGATCCTTTGAGGATAACAGAGTATGCATTGGCTGTCATAGTGGCGGTAATCTTATCAAATATGACCGGGTCTATCAGCATATAACCATGCCTCAAGGTACCTGGGCCAAACCTCCGCTGCCCCCATCGGTGCGAATCCTGAATCCGGTTTCAGGCAGCGAGGATGTGGCCGTAGATGGCAATTTGAGTTTTCTGCTTCTCTCAAACGGCCAGAATGCACTTGAGCTGGGCACCTTCTCGGTTTCCATTGAGGGGTCAATCTCCTATGACCAGAATTATCATTATGGCGATAGCGAACTTGAAGTTACCTCTCTTCCGTGGAGACCTCTGGATTATCAGGTGACAGTCTTCCCCTCGGCTAATTTCGGTGATCAGGAAAGAATCACGGTGACTATTTCTGTCCAGGATAGTGCAGGCCACCGATTGACTTCTCCTGCCTGGTCCTTTATAACCAGCGGTTCCATTCCCGTGATCTGGAAGACTCCTCAGGCAGTGCGTACCGCAACCTTCTTCTATCCGGAACGCCTGATCGATGATCAGCTGGAGACCGGAAATCCCTTTGCCGGGGGTGCTGCTCACTCAGTAGTTTTCGATTTGGGACAAAGCTATGAAGTAAGCTGGATTCGCCTACTGCTTCCTTCTCCTGAGTCTCGCAGGTGGACAATATGGGTGAGTGACGATCCGGAAAATTTCGGGACTGCCGTGAAATCGAACTGGATAGCTCAGCCATCCTGGATTACGGTAGATAATACCGAGGCAACCTTTACGCCTGATTCTGATACCTGGCCTTCCTCGACCGCACCGGCCGGCTATATCGGAACCGATTATCAAACCTGCGCAACCTCAGCCAGTGGTGATACAGCCACCTGCACCTGGACCCCGCAGATTCCTGCGGAAGGGGATTACCTGGTTTATGCCCTCTGTATCAGCAGTGCCGACAGGGCTCCGGATGCGGTTTACACCATCAATTATGATGGCGGATCACAGTCAGTAACTGTAAACCAGCAGGGAGATGGAAAAGTGTGGAACTTTCTGGGTACCTATCATTTTGCTCAAGGAGATTCCGGCAGTATTATCCTGGGCAATGGATCCTCTTCTGACGGCTTCTTTGTAGTAGCGGATGCTATTCGGCTCGTTCCGGTGCCGGCATGGGTTCAAACTTCCGTCACTCCGAAAACAGGAAGGTATCTTAAGCTCTATACGGATATGGGGCCTTTATCTGAAGATACTATCAAGGAGGTTGACTTCGGCGGGAATTGATCAGCCGGTATAATTGATTATTCTGCCTTACCCTATCCATCTCCCCCAAAGGGGGAGATGGATAGGCATTAACTTGACAATGGTAAATTAGCCAGCTTGCCTTAACCATACTGAACCACCTTAATAAGGTGAGCATCTTTTCTCCTGACGCCACTCACCCCAACCCTCTCCCCGGAGGGGCAAGGGAGAAAAACGCTGCCCCGAATTCTGGGCATGAACTCCGCTATCCCTTAATAGCATTGTATCCCCAAAGGGACGAGGGGGAAAAACGTTGCCCTTGCTCAGGCTCAATCCCCTGAGCCCAATGCAATGGGTGGAACTGGTTAATACGCAGGGAGTCTGTCATTTCGGAAGGGAAAACTAAAAGGGCCTTGTCTTTCGGCTTGTCATAAGCCTGTGAAGAGCAAGGCCCTTTGCTGAAATCAGGGGAATAAGGGGGGGATGGGAAAATTCCCCTGATTTTCATTTTATGATAGCTTACAGAACCTCATATCCATCCGGAGATCATTTCGGTTCCCCCCATACCGATTCCGGCTAGATTATTCCTAATCCCAGTAACGACAGGCTGGATAAGCCAGCCCCAGCCAACCCAAGGCCGCCAAGGCCACCCATGGCCAGTCCGGCCAGGGGATCCATGGCTATCCCGGCGGTCAGGGGATCTAATCCGTACAGTCCACCGTATAAGCCTAATCCACCTAATCCAGCACCATACAGTCCCAGTCCGCCCAGGGCTGGGATTCCAGCTAATCCGCCTAATGCGGCACCATACAGTCCCAGTCCGCCCAATCCATACATTCCAGCGCCATACAATCCACCCAAGCCGTAGAGTCCAGCGCCGTACATTCCACCATAGAGTCCGGCTGTTCCGTAGAGGCTGCCGCCATAGAGTCCGCCATAAAGGCCGCTGCCATACACTCCGCCATAAACGCCCATCCCGCCGCCATAACCAGCATATCCACCGCTTGTGTAGGTGCTGTAGCCGTATCCACTGCCGTAGGGGGAGTATCCGCCGTATGAGCCATAGCTGCTGCCATAGGGGGAATAACCATAACTGCTGCCATAAGGAGAATAGCTGCCGTAGGTGCCGTATGTACTATAGGGAGAATAGCTGCCGTAGGGGGAGTATCCGCCATATGAGCCATAGCTGCCATAAGGGGAGTAACCATAGCTACTTCCATAGGGAGAATAGCTGCCATAGGTGCCGTATGTACTGTAGGGAGAATAGCTGCCATAGGTGCCGTATGTACTGTAGGGAGAATAGCTGCCATAGGTGCCGTATGTGCTGTAGGGAGAATAGCTGCCGTAGGTGCCGTATGTGCTGTAGGGAGAATAGCTGCCGTAGGTGCCGTATGTACTGTAGGGAGAATAGCTGCCATAGGTGCCGTATGTACTGTAGGGAGAATAGCTGCCATAGGTGCTATAGCTGCTGGAATAAGGATAACTACTATACGTGGAGTAGTCGTACTGAGCCCGGGAAGAGGGAATAAAAACTATGAAATTCAGTATTAAAAGTAATGTCCAAAAACCTGGAAAGGTTAGATAGCAAGCTCTTCTCTTCATTATTTCCATGCTCCTTATAATTAGGTAAAACAAACGGTCTTGAGTTCCAGTAACCAGAATACTCCCATCTCAGCGTACAACTTATTTATTCATTCACCCCCCTTGTCCCCTATCCTGCACAGACTCACGCATACAGTGATCCAGCAGGTTCGCCCTCAAAGTCACTTTTTTTGCGATATCTGAAGAAGGCAGCAAAAAGAATGCCATAGAGCTTGGACCCTCATGTTATCCAGGATTTGTGGCAGGACAGGGCAGGTAAGGCTTATGTACATCCTTAAGTAGAATCTTTTCAAGAAATGGGATCGTAATATTTCAAGTTCCCTGGAATACTTTGGACTGAAAGTCCCTCCATTGACGCTGGCTTGCAGGAAATCATACAAAATATACTTTAATCATAAACCCTATGTCATTATTATCCACTTTTTGAGAGTTGACATACCCTAATTCAGGGGGGACACATTTTTCCTAACCAGCTATTTTTTCTCCGGAAAGACGGATCAGCCCGGAAAAGAAAATTTTTTCCGGATCTGGTGAAATATTTGCATAAAACTCCAGGGTAGAATGGAGAAGCTTTTTCAGCAGAGATATCTGTTTATTGTTTTGGTAAAGTAAATCATGACTGGTAAGAAACCTTGTCATAACTATAAGCTTTAATGCAGCCTCTGGAGAGTTTTTTGACACTACCAGAGATATTTTATCAGCAGAGGAGGTGGATAAAACCAGCGATTTTACTCGAGTTTTCAGGTTTTAGGGATCGTTTTAGGGACTATGTGGATTAATATTCGCTTTCTTGAGGTAGAAATATGAAGAGGGAGTTCTTGAATCTTTGTAAGGTGAGTTTGGTTCTTATCCTTTCTGTAATGTTACTTTCAGTTATGAGTGTCAGACAAGCCCATAGTTATTATGGAGGGCTGTATGGAGGGCTGTATGGTGGACTATACGGCGGTCTGTATGGCGGTCTGTATGGCGGTCTGGGTGGTCTGTACGGCCTGAGCAGCCTTTATGGCGGCCTCTATGGCATGTACGGCGGCCTCTACGGATTGTACGGTGGAGGCCTGTATGGGCTGTATGGCGCTTATAGCCCCTTTAGTCTCCAGAATATGTATTTCCCGATTCAAACCGGAACGGGCTTGACCTATCAGGTACCTTTCCTCCAGATCGCTCCGCTTCTTGGAATTGCGGGATTGTATAACAGCCTGTTTCCCAATTTGTTTGGTTCTTCCTCTTCTGGTTATGGGAGAGCTTCTCAGCAGGTTATCGCCGCTCTGTATACTGCTCTGACTACTGATCCGGTTCTGGGGCCGGTCCTCTTGGCTGATACAGTTACCTTGAATATTCTGGCCGCTGATGCCGTTCTGGCTGCAGTTGTCGCCGGAGACCCGTTATGGCTGTCTTTCCACGGCTGGCAGGTATTACCACCGAATATTGTCCCTGCACAGCCTCTCTTGCTTTCAAAGATGGCGGTATCCTGTACTCAGTGTCATTCCAATGTAAACAGCGGCACTTTGTTAGCTGTTGTTCCACTGCCGACTCAGTTGATATAATGTGGAGGGTTTGAGAAAAGCACCATCTGGATTACCCTGATTAACGTCTGGTTATTTGATTGCAGAGGAATTTCCATATTTCCATCGATGCAGGTTTCCAGGCGGTCTAAAAGCCCCCTCAGCCCTGCCTCTCCCCCCACAGGGGGCGAGGGGGCAGGGTGAGGGGATATCTTTTGAGATCGAGGTGACCTATTATTTCTGTATCGGATGAGGAAAATTATAGCCGGCTTGACAGGCACGCCCGCAGGTTAAAAATATCAGAGAGAGGGTAGTGTCAGAAGTATCTCTTGCTCCCCTGGGAGAAGAGTCAAGGGGTGTGTTGAGAGAGAGATGGGCAGCCTTATGGTTATGGTAGGCCAGATAAAGGTGATTGCTAGGTTTTCACTTTCAATCCCAGGTGATGGGAATGAGAGCCAGGCTCCTGCCTGATTGGGTCCGAGCCCGGAGAGACCCGGAGACGCCGGAGACCACTACGGCTCTCGGCAGGCATCGGGCAGGCAGGCAACTGTGGCGCTTTCTGTGGCGCCTTCAGGCTCCAGAGGAAGGCTGTGGACATGCTCGGAGAATATCTTTCTGAACATCAGTTCATACGATTTTTCCATCAGGTGTTGCAGGTTTTGGGTGTCATGGGTATTGTATTGCAGCAGAGTGGAAAGAGCCTGCCGGTTACCCTTCTGATACTGTTTCCAGAGCAGGACCGCATCGTAGCCGGTAAGTCCTCTGACCTCATCCGGCCGGATGATGCCAAACTCTTTTTCGATCCCTTTCAGCCCTCCGGTAAAACCCAGGCGCTTGAGGAAAAACCGCAGATCAACATGGACATGAGGGAAGTTCATCTGAAGTTGCCGCCGGAGAACCGGAAGGTCGAAACAAACTCCATTATAGGTGATAACCAGGTCGTAATTGGCAATCTCCTTTCGAAAAGCTTCCATGTTGTGCCCATTGATAAAGCTCTTCATCTGGTTCTTCCCGTAGAGACCAATTACCGTTACCTCATGAGAGGAATTGACATAGATGGATTCGATATCAAGGCAGGCGGCCCGATCGCGAAAGTGGTAAAAGAGTCTCCATAATTCCCGTGAGGGGAGAAGCTTTTTAAAAAAGTAGATATTATTCTGATTTTGCCTGGATCTTTCGATGTATTTTACCATGGTGCGGTATCTGCGTCCGACCAGTTGTTGACTTGCCGGTGATTTCAGAAAATCATCCCAGGTAAGAATATTGTTACGCCACAGCATTTGCTCTATTCGGTCCCCAACGCCCGGGATGTGTAAAAATGTATGAAAGAGCATCTTCTCATTCCTTCTTCCTTGATCGGTTATTCAGCTTTTTCCAGGTAAGGTACCTGTGCAGTTCTTCTCTCAGGTTGGGAGTAAAAATATCAGTATCAATCTGTGACAGCAGATGATCCAGATCCCAAAACCGCGCTTCCGCTATTTCGTCCGCATTGGAGAAGATCGGTCCGTTAAAACAGCAGGTGAAGGTTTTCACCATTTCCGTTTCGACGGATGTTCGAAAGAGGTAATCATACAGGTAGTGAATCGGGACATTTCTGATGGATAACTCCTCTTCCATTTCCCGGCAGGCTGCTTGTTCGAATGTTTCGCCAGCAGCCAGATGACCGCCTACCGAAGTGTCCCATTTGCCAGGTTGAATATCTTTGCTCAAGGCTCTCTTTTGCAGCAGGATTTGGCCTGCATCGTTAAAGACCAGAACATGAATCACCCGGTGAATCAGGTCAGGATTGCCATGACAGACGGACCGCGGAGCCGTGCCCACAATTTCCCCCTTCTGGTTCACGACCTCAAAGTATTCTTCGATCTCTTTGTCCGTCCTGGCCAAAAATGGTCTCCTTGAGAATTCAGGAGTCAGAATAAAGGCTATCAGATGTTGCCCATGTTCCTTTGAAAGGCTGTCTTTCTCCCCATTTCTGACTTCTGACTCCTGACTCCTGATTTAACTATTATATGGCATCGGGCGGCTTTATTCAATAGAAAGTTCACTTGCTATCTCACCGGGAATCTCCTGCCGGGTAAAAACTTCAACCTGGTCCCTGACCTGATAGCGGGTAAATCCCCTGGACAGAATCATGCCACAGGTTTCCCCCTGGCCGATTTCATCCACGAACTGATCGTAATGTTTCAGGGATATGATATCACCGGTGTGGAGGATGATTCCCCGGCGAATTATTCTGGCCTGGGAGCCCTTGACAAATTTTCCTTCCTGAACAAGGCAACCGGCCACGACACCCACCCGGGCAATATGGAAAACCTTGATCACCTCACCCCGGCCAATTATCTGTTCACGGTAGCGGGGAACGACTACCCCTTGAGCGAGCCTGCCGACTTCGCCGATCAGGTCATAGATGACGCTGAACAGCCGGATATCGACTCTTTCCTGCTGGGCGAGCAATTCGGCCTTGCTGTCAGGCTTGACATTGAAGCCGATGATGGGTCCGTGACCCGCAGAAGCCAAAAGCACATCCGACTCGCTGATTGCTCCCACACCACTGTACGCTATGGTAATTCGCGCCCCTGGAATGGCCAGATTCTGCAGGGATTGAATGATGGGCTGTAAAGACCCGAAGACATCCACCTTCAGAACAATGGGCAGGGCCGGAATGGTCTCTTTGCGGATTTCCTGCTGCATTTCCTGGATGGTAGCCGGTCTTGGCCTTTGCTTCTCCGCCTCCTGTTCCTGCCTGCTGAGCAGGTCAGCCAGTTTCCTGGCCTCTTTTTCTCCGGAGATAACCAGAAAAGGGTCTCCGGCTTTTGGGACCTGGGAAAAGTAAGAAACCTGCACCGGGGTCGAAGGACCGGCCGTGTCCACCCTCATGCCCCATTCGTTCATCATCAGTCTCACCCGTCCGGAGGTCTGGCCGCACAGGAAAAAATCCCGTATCCGCAAGGTTCCATCCTGAACCAATACTGTAGCTGTCGGACCAAGCTGCGGATCAATCTGGCTTTCCAGAACTGTTCCCCGGGCCGGTCTTTTCGGATCGGCCTTAAGCTCCATGATCTCGGACAGCAGTAAAATCATTTCGAGCAGATGATCCAGGTTCTTGTGGTGCTTGGCGGAAATGTCTACAGTGATGGTCTCTCCCTGCCACTCTTCGGGGATCAATCCGTGTTTGGCCAATTCCTCCCGGACCCGGAGCGGGTTTGCCTGCGGCTTATCGATTTTGTTGACAGCCACAAGAATCGGGACCCGGGCCGCCTGGGCATGCTGAATGGCCTCGACGGTTTGAGGTTTGACACCCTCATCCGCTGCCACAACCAGAACCACGATGTCGGTAACCTGTGCACCTCTGGCCCTCATGGCCGCAAATGCCTCATGCCCCGGTGTGTCCAGAAAGACGATATCTCCTCCCGGCGTATGGATCCTGTAGGCCCCGATGTGCTGGGTTATGGCTCCCGGTTCCTGACCTGCCAGATTGGTATGCCGGATGGCATCGAGGAGAACGGTCTTGCCATGGTCCACATGACCCATGACCGTTACGACCGGCGGACGTGCCTGGACCTGGAGTTTTTTTTCCGGCTCTATGGATAGGATATCCTTTCTGCCCTGAATCAGTACCCTGACCTTGAAACCCTCCTGTTCGGCAATCCAGATGGCCTGGTCCACTTTCATGCCGTCCCCGGCACTGACGCTTTTCCCCATGCTCCGCAAAGAGCTTTCGATTTCTTCCGGTGTCTTGTGAATCGCTTTCGACAACTGCCGGATAGGTATTGATGGTTCGAGGTCGATTCTCATAACTTTCCCCATATCTTTCTCAAAAAAACTGCACCTTGATTCTTATTCGTCCTTTCTCCGGGAAGTTCAGGAGAAGAAAAAGGCGGGTTTTTTTCTTGCCATTGTATCTAAGACTATGTTATAAATTCAGTTTTAATACTGGTTATTTTAATGGATAAAGATAGGGAGATTTTTGCTATAATTATGGGAAGTGAAAATCATAATATATTGGAACCGCAGATGGAGCAGGAAGAAAAACAGATCAGCCTGACTTCAGAGGTTTTGCCGGAAAGCCTGGCTATCATTCCGATCAATGACCGTCCGATATTTCCGGGGATCGTTATACCCATAATCATTGAAAACGACACGCTGAAAAATGCCATTGAAACCGTTCATCAGTCCTCTCATAAAACTGTGGGCCTGTTCCTGACCAGAGGGGAGGAAGAGGAAAAGGAGACCTACAACCTGGAGGACATTTATCAGGTTGGCGTGGCGGCTAAAATTCTCAAGCTTATTCCTACGGAAACTAATGAATTGCATGTGCTTATCTCTTCCCAGGAAAGGATCCGGCTGCAGGAGATCGTGACCCAGCATCCCTATCCGATCGGGAAAGTGGAATACCACCACGAAGCCAGGTTCTCGATGAATGAAGAGCTGAAGGCCTATTCAATGGCTATCGTATCCTCCATCAAGGAACTTTTGAAGCTCAATCCCCTGTTTAAAGAAGAGCTGAAAATATTTCTGACCCGCTCCACCCTGGAAGAGCCGGGTAAACTGGCGGATTTTGCAGCCTCTCTGACCACAGCCGACCGGGAACAGCTTCAGGATATCCTGGAGACCATCAAGGTCAGAGACCGGATCGACAAGGTGCTGCTGCTCCTTCGCAAAGAGCTCGATGTCACCAAACTCCAGGCCAAGATTACCAAGCAGATCGAGGACAAAATCTCAAAGCATCAGCGGACCTTCTTCCTCAAGGAGCAACTGCGGGCCATTCAGAAGGAACTGGGGATCATCAAGGACGAGCGGGCTGCGGCTGCCGAGCGGTTCATCAAGCGACTGAAAAAGTTAAAGCTCAGCCCTGAAGCGATGAAGGTTGTCGATGAGGAGCTGGAAAAGGTTTCGCTTCTGGAGCCTGCTTCCCCGGAGTATCATGTTTCCTACAATTATCTGGAATGGCTGACCTCTCTGCCGTGGGGAAAGCAGTCGAAAGACAATTATGACCAGGAAGCGGCTAAAAAGATCCTTGACCAGGACCACTATGGTCTTACGGACGTCAAGGAAAGGATCCTCGAATTCATCAGCGTCGGAAAGCTCCGAAAGAGCATAACCGGCTCCATCATCTGCCTCATTGGCCCGCCGGGGGTAGGCAAAACCTCGCTCGGCAAATCCATTGCCCGGACCCTGGGCAGGAAGTTTTACCGCTTCTCCCTGGGCGGCATGCGGGATGAGGCGGAAATCAAAGGCCACAGGCGCACCTATATCGGAGCCATGCCGGGGAAATTTATCCAGAGCCTCAAGGTTGTCCAGACTTCCAATCCGGTTATCATGCTGGATGAAATTGACAAGGTGGGGAAAAGCTTTCAGGGTGATCCTGCCTCCGCCCTTCTGGAAGTCCTCGACCCTGAGCAAAATGTGGAATTTCTCGACCACTTTCTCGATGTCCGGTTCGACCTGTCCAATATCCTCTTTATCGCTACCGCCAATCAGCCGGACACCATTCCCGCTCCTCTGCTCGACCGGATGGAAATCATGCGGCTTTCCGGATATGTGCTGGAAGAGAAAATCGAGATTGCCAAACGGTTTCTCATTCCCAAGCAGATCAAAAACCACGGCCTGAGCCGCAAGAGACTGATCATTCATGAGGATGCTCTCCGGCAGATGATCGACCAGTATGCCCGTGAGGCTGGCGTGCGGAGCCTGGAAAATCAGATCAAGAAAATCTGCCGCAAGGCTGCCCGGCTTATTGTCAGCGGAGAGAAAAAAACCGTGGTCATTACTCCGCAGAATCTGAATCATTATCTGGGTATACCCCTCTTTGCCAGGGAGGAAATCAGCAAGGAGAGAATGCCCGGACTGGCTACCGGCCTGGCATGGACCGAGACCGGAGGAGCTATTCTGTCGATCGAGGCTGCGGGTATTTTCTCCCGGCGAAAAGGATTCAAACAGACAGGGCAATTGGGTGAGGTCATGGTCGAATCTTCCGAAATCGCCTATAGTTATATCATGTCTGCCCTGCCAAGGTATCAGGCCAACCCGAAATATTTCGACCAGCACTTTGTCCACCTTCACGTTCCGGCAGGCGCTACGCCCAAAGACGGCCCTTCTGCCGGAATAACCATGGCCACCGCTCTTCTTTCCCTGGTGCTGGAAAAACCGGTCTCGCCGGAGATAGCCATGACCGGAGAGATCACTCTCACCGGCCAGGTCCTGCCCATTGGCGGAGTAAAAGAGAAGACCATCGCCGCCCGCAGGGCGAATATCAGGGAATTGATCCTCCCCTGGGAAAATAAAAAAGACTTCGATGAGCTTGCCGACTATATCAAGGAAGGACTGATCGTTCACTATGTCAAAAAGTATGACGAGGTCTATCAGTTGTTGTTTCTGAACGGATAGGAGAGTTGCGAGCAATAGGCGAAGTAACGTCCATGAACGATCTTACGGTCTTTTATGATGAAAAAGAGGATATACTCTATCTTGCCAAAGAGGGACGAGAGGAAGAGATTGGAGAAATTTCACCCGGAGTAAATGTTGAACTTGACAGCTCAGGCAATCTCATAGGAATAGAAATTTTCCAGGCATCAACTTTATTCAAGGATGTAATAAAACTGATGGAGAGAAGGCTTCAGGCTGCCTCGGATATCAACCTTAAGTAGAGGCCGTACTTAAGCCCTTCTCCAATCTCTGAATGAGGTGATCCAATGAAGCCATTAAGCTATAGAGTTCTCCTGAGAAAAGAACATGAGGGAGGCTACACGGTTATAGTTCCTTCTCTTCCTGGATGTGTCACCTTCGGCGATGATAGAGGAGGGGATCGAGATGGCCAGGGAAGCTATCCAGTTGTATATCGATAGCCTCAAAGAACATAGGGAAGAGATTCCAATAGAAGAAAAAACTCTGGAATAGCGACTAACCGTTGTTGTCAAGGTAAGCAACATTGTTCAGTGGAGAAACAGAAAGGAAAAAGCCATGCTGGGTATAGGGAAAAACATCCGACTGGAGAGAATTATCGATCGAAACACGAATCGGACCGTTATCGTGCCCATGGATCATGGAGTGACCCTTGGCCCGATCAAGGGGCTCGTTGATATGCGGGATATGGTCAATGAGATTGCCGAGGGAGGAGCCAATGCCGTACTGGGGCACATCGGGCTTCCCCGCCATGGCCATCGCAAGCACGGGAGGGACCTTGGTCTCATTCTTCATCTTTCGGGAAGTACCGTCTGGGCGCCGGACCCGAATGCCAAGGTTTTGGTTAATACCGTGGAGATGGCCTTGCGGATCGGAGCTGATGCGGTATCCGTTCATATTAATATCGGAGCTGAAAGCGAATCACAAATGCTTCAGGACCTTGGCGAAGTGTCGGTAAAATGTCTGGAATGGGGCATGCCTCTTCTGGCCATGATGTATACCCGGGGTGAAAAGTTCCAGGAAGAAAGCTCCGTCGAGGGCGTAAAGCATGCTGCCCGGATTGCAGCCGAACTCGGGGCCGATCTTGTCAAGGTAAGTTATACGGGCTCGAAAGAAACTTTCCGGGAAGTTGTTGAAGGGTGCCCCATTCCGGTCCTGATTGCCGGGGGCGAAAAGACCAAAAACGAACAGGAAATCCTCCAGATTATCAAAGATGCCCTGGATGCTGGCGGATCAGGGGTTTCGATTGGCCGCAATATCTTCCAGCATGAAAAGAAGCAGGCTATGGTCAGAGCAATCTGCAAAATGGTTCATGAGAATATTTCTGTTAATGAAGCCCTGGAGATTCTTGCCAGAGAGTAATGAAGAAGTTCCGGGTGAAGAGAAAAAGCTCCGCCCATGCTGGCCGTGCCAGTTAGCCAGGACCTGGTTAAGCCGGTCAAGGGCGGGGCACGGTGCTCCATCCTGCAAATGATCTCTGCCGGATTCGCCTTCATGGAAGCGATTCTCAACAAGGATGCAGTCTGAAGCTTCTGTCGTTTTATAGGTAATCTTGAACTTTTCGGCAAACCCAAACCTATCAATCAGATTTTACCTGCATCTGTAGGTGTAGGCATTTCACGTCATTTCCGCGAAAGCGGGAATCCATGATCTGTGCTTTCCGATAGCTGATTTATATGAAAATAATGTATAATATTGTAGCTCATATGCGATAGCCATCACACCCTTTGCCATTTCCGCCTTCGCGGGAATGACAAAGTATAATGCTTTTAAAAGGTGTGTTATATTCCCAAATCTGTTGAGGGATGCAGTATGAAAACTGAAGAGGTAAAATTCGATATTTCGGAAGATATTCTTGCCTCTCTAAAGAGTGGCATAGAGGATTTTAAACGTGAGATACGGTCGATAGCAGCCATAGCCTATTACAAAGAGAAGAAATTGTCGCTCGGCAAAGCCGCTCAACTGGCCGGGATGAATAGGCTTGACTTCATGGATTTATTAGCTGAAAAGAGGATTACTGTTTTCGATCTGGATGAGAGTGCCGCGAAAGCTGAAGTAGAAAGTGCCAGGAAAATAATAAGGTGATTAAGGTAAGTCATGGTTATTGTATCTAATTCTACACCAATTATCGCCTTCTCCCGAATCAATCAAATGGACCTCCTCCAGGCAATCGTTAACAAGCTGTCGATTCCCTTAGAAATAGCCAATGAATTATCAGAATATGGGAAAGTAAAGAGAAAGAGTCTTGACCTTAATGAATATCAATGGATTACAATTCAGGAAATTCAGGATAGATCCAAAGTGGAACTGCTCCTTCCTTCTCTCGATAAGGGAGAGGCAGAAGTAATCGAGCTGGCGATTGAAACTAAGGCGGATTTAATTTTAATTGATGAACTAACCGGCAGGAAAGTAGCAGAGTCGTTTGATTTGAATGTTATTGGCTCGGTGGGAATTTTGATAAAGGCAAAGGAGGCAGGGAAAATACGGGCAGTTAAACCTTTTATAGACGAAATGATTGAAAAGGGGATAAGGTATAGTGAGCGGTTTTATAAGAGCCTGTTATATCAAATAGGAGAATTGTAAACTGTGAAAACCGTACCGAAGTTTTGCCGATGAAAATTAGAAGATCGTCGCCTCTGGTTGACCGGATGCGGCCGCCATCAGGGGCGGCCTGTCGAGCGGCTTGTCTAATCGCAGTCTTGGATATGGTTGTAGGAGTTTATGAGTGGCTACTATTCATATAATCAGAGAAAAGGTAGCTAACCAGGAATATGAATTTGCTATTCCGCACTTTTTTGAAGAAATGGCTGATGACGATATCAGCTTCGCGGATATCGAGATGGCTATTGCTAATGGGCGAATAAGGCGTAAGTTTACCCGGGATCCGAGAGGAACACGGTATGAAGTTGTTGGTTCTACGGCAGAGGGGAGAGAAATTGCAATCATTTGCAGGATTAAAAGTACAGGGAAATTATTGTTAATTACAACTTACGCTTTGGAGAAAATGAGATGAAGATAAAAGCAACAGGATATGATTATGGGGAATGTGAGATTTGCGGCACTCCTATGCAAGAGAAACTTATAAAACAGGATGTTTGGATTAGAGGAGAGCTTATTATTGTGGAAGATATACCGGCAGGGGTTTGTCCACAGTGTGGTGAAAAAGTTGTTAAGGCAGATGTGGGACAATGGATTATGAAGTTAATAGAAAATTCTGAACGGATCGCAAATGCCCCTAAAATTTCCGTACCTGCAATTAAGTTTGATGCCGAGGAAGTAAAAGTTTGATAATACAGGATATAGGTGTCAAGTCTTGAGTGCGCCAGGCGAAGCCTGCGCGATCCAGTATATAGATGAATTTAAAAAATTTGAAATACATGAAGGTGATTGGGAGTGGAATGATTATGATTTGTGTTTCCCGATAGCTGATTTATATGAAAATAATGTATAAAATTATAACGTCATAATAATGCAGGAAACAGGCGTCATGCACCTGATAATTGAAGTTGAAAGCGCCAGGAAAAATTAAGGTGATGAGGTTTTGCCGATGAAAATTGGAAGATCGTCGCCTCTGGCTGACCGGATGCGGCCGCAATCCCTTGATGAATTTGTGGGGCAGGAGCATATTCTCGGCCCGGACAAACTGGTCCGCAAGGCCCTGGAAGAGGACCGGCTTCCATCGCTCATTCTCTGGGGACCGCCGGGCAGCGGGAAAACCACCCTGGCTATGGTCATTGCCCGGATGACTTCGGCCAATTTTGTTCCGTTCTCGGCCGTGCTTTCCGGAGTCAAGGAAGTCAAGGATATCCTGAAAGCTGCCGAAGGGGAGAAGAAGTATTACGGCAAGAAGACCATTCTGTTTGTCGATGAGATTCATCGCTTCAACAAGGCTCAGCAGGATGCCTTCTTGCACCATGTGGAAAACGGCACCATCACCCTGATCGGGGCCACGACGGAAAACCCCTCCTTTCAGGTGATTCCAGCCCTGTTGTCCAGAACCACGGTCCTGGTTCTGCAGCAGCTTTCCGCGGAGGATATCCGGAAGCTGCTGAAGCGGGCACTGACTGATCCGGTGCGCGGGCTGGGCTCGGCAAATCTCGATATCGAAGAGGATGCCCTGGATTTTCTCAGCCACTCCTGTCATGGGGATGCCCGCACTGCACTCAATGCCCTCGAATCCAGCCTGGCCCTGCTTCCTCTAAAATCCCCTGCCGCAGCAGGAGGCAGGACAATCACGCTGGCTATGGCCGAAGAGGCCCTGCAGCGAAAAGCCCTGCTCTATGACAAGACCGGTGAGGAGCACTATAATATCATCTCGGCTTTCATCAAGAGCATGCGGGGAAGCGATCCGGATGCGGCGGTGTACTGGCTGGCCCGGATGCTGGAGGCGGGCGAGGATCCCCTGTTCGTTGCCAGGCGGATGATCATCTTTGCCTCTGAGGATATCGGCAATGCCGACCCCCAGGCCCTCCAGGTGGCGGTTTCGGCCAAGGATGCCTTTCATTTTGTCGGCCTGCCGGAAGGCTGGATTCCCCTGGCTCAGGCAGCCACGTATCTGGCCAGCGCCCCCAAGAGCAATGCCTCCTATATGGCTTACCGGAAGGCCAAAGAGGATGTAACCGGCTACGGCCCGCTGCCGGTGCCTCTGCACCTTCGCAATGCTCCGACCGGATTGATGAAAAAGCTGGGCTATGGTCAAGGGTATCAATATCCACATGATGCCAGAGAAGGGTTTGTGGCCGATAATTATTTGCCCGACCAACTGCGGGAGAAAAGGTATTACTTTCCTTCCGATCGCGGCTATGAGGGGCTGATCAGCCAGCATCTGGCCAGGCTCCGGAAAATGAAGGAGGAGCGGCAGAGCAGGGCGGGGGAGGGGAAGGAAGAAGCGGCACCGGAAGAGCTGGAACCGAAGGAAGCGCAAGACCGGGATGTCCGGGCTGAAGAGGGCAGGGGAGAGGATGCCCCCTGGGAAGACTCCGGGGAAGAAGAGGATGAAGGCTCCACGTGAAGAATAGTTAAGGAAAAAGGATTGGGGGGAAGATGGACCGCCAGCCAGGGAGCGGCATGGTCAGCAGGTTGAGTCTATGGTCAGGCTTTACTTTTGTGGCCGTTGTGCCTCTGATGCTCCTTATGCTCCTTGCGGTTATCCGGCAGACGGGGGCCGAGGTGATAGCCCTTTCTTCAGAAAAGGAAAAAATCCTGGCCTTTGCCGATCACCTTTTTGAAACCGGCGAATATTACCGGGCCATCACCGAATATTCCCGTTTCCTGTTCTTTTTCCCGGATGATCCGCTCATCAAGCTGGTTCGTTTAAAGGTTGCCTATGCCTACCAGAAGGGAGAGCAGTGGGAGGATGCAGGCAAACAGTTTGAAATCCTGTGCCGGGATTATCAGGGACAGGATATCGGCAGGGAAGCCTGTTTTCAATCCGCCGAGACCCTGCGGCTGGGAGGGCATAACCGGCAGGCCATCACCCGGTACCGGCAGTTCATGGAGGCCTATCCTGAAGATGATGATCGGGTGAGTCTGGCCTTTTTCAGGACCGGCTGCCTTCACCTGGAGCTTCAGGAATGGCAGGAAGCGGCTTCAGCCTTCTCCGCAGTCAAATCGGACAGCCGGCTCTTCACCGAGGCAGCATATCTTGGCCGGGAAGCCAGGCGGCTGGCCGCTCTCCCCTTGAAAAAACCTGTCCTGGCCGGTATTCTGTCCGCGGCCATCCCCGGTGCCGGGCAGATATATGCCAGGCGCTACCGGGACGGTGCCACTGCTCTTTTAGTCAATGGAGGCTTCATCTGGGGTGCAGCCGAGGCCTTCGATCAGAACCAGCATGGGCTGGGGAGCATCCTCCTGGTCATGGAATTCGGCTGGTATGCAGGCAATATCTACAGCGCCATCAACAGCACCGCAAAGCTCAATCAGCGCACCCTGGAGAAAAATCTCGCTCCTCTGCTGGAGCGATGCTCCTTCTCCCTCGGCATCAGGGAAAGCACGTTGGTTCATAAGCAGCTAACCGGGGTTGAAAAGTATCGATTAAGTTTCGATTTTCGGTTCTGATTTTGCATTTTTTTTCGACATCCGCTGCCGGGCATGCATAATGGAATTGGCCGCAAGTCGTCCATTAGGTTGAGAATGCCGATGAGAACAGAGAAAAAGCTGAAGCTCGATAACAACAATTATAGAAGAAGCGGGGGGCCCACTAGAGGGGGTGTTAACCATGATAGCCAGAATTAAAGAATTGGAAACTTACGAGAGGGTTGTTTGGGGAATCTGTGGATCCTTTACCCTTTTGATACTGGTATTGATCTTGTTGAACGCATTAACAGCACACTAAGCCGAATGGGAGACCAGGGGCCTCACCAATCCTGAGAGGGTGGTGAGGCCCCTGCTGTTTGTGGCTATCAGTGGTCAGTGATCAGTGCTCAGTGGTCAGAAGAGAGAACTGATAACTGAAAACTTCCTTTTACGGGGCAGTGGATTTGTTCATTTGTGGTTTATACTCCTCCGTTTTATGCCTGCTGATCTCACCATCGACCATATAGATTACATCTTCGGCAATATTGGTAGCATGATCGGCTATCCGCTCCAGGTGGCGGGAGACCGAGAGAAGGTGAATCAGGGACTCCACTTCTTCAGGATGGCGATTGATGCCAGCCTGGACTTGGCTATACATCTCACGGTTGATGGCGTCCACCTCGTCGTCTGAGGCGCAGACCTCACGGGCCAGTTGAGAATCCATATTAACCAGGGCATCCAGGCTCTGCCTGAGCATTAATTGGGCTTTCTCAGCCATACCGGCAAGATCAAACGGGATATTCACCTTTGACTGTGCGGCTAAAAAGGTAGCCCGCTCGGCAATGTTAACGGCAAGGTCACCAATCCGTTCCAGGTCATTATTAATTTTCAGGACAGCCACAATAAACCGCAGGTCGATAGCTACCGGCTGATAGAGAGCGAGCACTTTCAGACATTCCTCTTCCACATCCACTTCAGTATGGTCGATTTTCAGGTCATTTTCGATCACGCTCACGGCCAGTTTTGTATTTCTCTGTTCGATGGACTTGACGGCTTTTTGAACGCTCTCCTCAACCAACGTGCTGAGGGATAATAGGTTACGTTTCAGCTTTTCGATTTCTCGCTGCAAATGTTGAGGCATATGACTTTCTTTTCCTCCTTATCCGAAAATGGTCGGCAGTATATCGCCTTGTCATTCCTCAGTAGTCAAAATATAGCATAATATATGCCAAAACTCCAGGGGGAGTAAATCTGACCGGCGTGCCCGACCTAAGCCGTGCTTTCATCTTCCTGCCGCCCTGTGAGGATACAAACTGGATAAGGCTCGGTAAGAATTTAATTGAGCGGAGAAAATTCACTTTTGGGTGCTCCGCAGACAGGGCATACCCATTCATCAGGCAGATCTTTAAAGGCTGTTCCGGGACCGATACCACCATCAGGGTCTCCATCAGCCGGGTCATAAATGTATCCACATACGTCACAGACATACTTTCCCATATGTTTTGACTCCCGTTCCTGACCGCTTGATCTTAAGGTCTTATCTTCTCGAATGATCTCATTGTCGAGCGGAAAAAGGTGATTGCTGCTTTTCGGCATAAATCACAAAAGAGCATGCAGAAAAATTTCTGCATGCTCATGTTCAGGATATGTACATGGCTACCAGTTCTCCGCCAGCACCTCAAAATACCCTTGAGGATGAGCGCAGGCCGGGCAGGAGTCTGGTGATTCCACTCCCCGATGAAGATAACCGCAATTGCGGCATCGCCAGACAATAGCTTCTTTCTTTTTAAAGACCGTACCTGCCTCGATATTGGCCAGGAGGCCAAGGTATCGCTTCTCGTGCTGTTTTTCAGCTACAGCAACAGCCTCGAATATTTTGGCAATGCTCGCAAGACCTTCATCCTGGGCTATCCTGGCAAATGATGGATACATCACCTCCCACTCATGATGCTCTCCCTGAGCAGCGGCTTTCAGAGCTTCGGCAGTTGTGCTGATGATGCCAGCCGGAAATGCGGCCTGAATTTCGACATCCCCTCCCTCAAGCAGTTTGAAGAAACGTTTGGCATGTTCCTTCTCCTGGTTGGCGGTTTCCTCGAATATATCCGCGATCTGGATATAGCCCTCTTTTCTGGCTTGGCTGGCAAAGTAGGTATAGCGGTTCCTGGCCTGTGATTCTCCGGCAAAGGCAGTCAAAATATTTCTTTCTGTTTTCAGACCCTTCAGACTCATCATTACTCCTCCTTGATTAAGGTGTGGTAGAAAGCTGGCAGAGAGATTAAAAAAGAGTATAATAATTTCAAACTATTTTCCTGTCAAGCAATTTCCAGACACTGATGCGGACCGCGTTTTTCCCCTTTACTCAAAGGGGAAAGAAGAGGGATTTCGGATTATGCCAGAGGACCTTGGGGAACAAGGTCCCTGACCCCAGGATTATCTATACGCTTAAAAAAGCGCAAGGAGGACGGACCCAAGGCCAGGGACCCTGTTAATACACGATAACCATCAGGTTTATTTCGATCCTCGACCCGCGCCCGCCAGGGCCAAGATGCTAACCCGCTATTGTGGAGCTCTGGAGCATGAAAGGTTAACCACAAGGAGTATCTCTTTTTAATTCGGCATAAAACCAGGAAAGAATCGGGAGTATCACTTTGAATTTTTTACTAACCGGCAATATTTACTAGTTTATATTTTATTGCTCAGGCACAAAGGCACAGCGGGGCAAAGAAGATAAACTGATCACTGACCACTTCCCTCCCGCAAGAGCCGTCACTGAGCTGCAACCGGCGACCTGTCACCCTCCCTCCGGCTCAGATTCTCCTTTGCCGGACCGGGGAGCATGAGGGGCGTCTTGCCCAGGGTTTGAAGTTTGGCATGGCCGAGAGAATTATACGGCAAAAGGGCATATTCTTTGATGCTCAATTTCCGGAACAGGACAGACATTGACTGGCGGGCTTCATTCGTGGTCGTGATGCCGGGAACAAGGGGGATGCGGGGAATCATCTTTTCAGGACAGAGGCTCATGAGCATAGTCAGATTGTCCAGAATCTGCTCATTGCCTTGCCCGGTATAGAGGCGGTGGAGATCAGGGTGAACCAGTTTGACGTCAAAATAAATAAGATCGAGGAATTCAAGGATGGTTTTCTGAAATTCAGCTCCTGAGAAAAGTCCATTGGTTTCAATAGCCGTGTGAACCCCATCCTTTTTCAGCATTCGGAGGAGGATCGAGATATAATCCATGTGAAGTGTAGGTTCCCCTCCCGATAAAGTGACGCCTCCATCCAAACCACGGAATAATTGCTGATCCTGGAGTACCAGTTCAAGGATCTGTTCAGGCGAGTAATAAGTGCCAATGCGCTGCAAGCTCAGTCCGGTGCAAACTTCCGTGCATCGACCGCACCGGATGCACCGCTCCCGGTCTATCCGGGCAGGATTATCCAGGCTGCAGGCTTTAGTTGGACAAACATCCACACAATCCCCGCACAAAAGGCATTTGGATGGGTAAAAACCGATTTCCATGTCCGGATCAATGGCTTCCGGATTATGGCACCACAAACAGTTCAACTGGCAGCCTTTGAAAAAGATCGTGGTTCGAATGCCCGAACTACCGGCTAGAGCATGTCTTTTAATATCGATGACCAATGGACGGTTCACTATGCACCTCAACAGGTAAAAAGGGTTGATCCGGCTACTGAGGCAGATCTTCGTTCAGAGCCAATTGAATGTGATCAGTTAAGAATCCCAGCTTATAAAAATAATTCGGATTTCCTTGAAGAGCCACTGCATTGTCATGGAGAGTTTTTAAGATGTCTTTCCTGGGTGAACACAATGAATTCATGATACCCTGGTTATCTTTGAAGGTTATGGTGATATCAGCCTCAGGAGAAACGGCCTCTTCAATTATCAGCCCGTCATCGTCAAAGGTAGCCAGAAAAGCCACCTGATTCTCCTTGCTCATGAATTGGTACTTCCCGGTAAAACCCTGAATATTTTTCCGAAAATCAGGGCTGACCTGAGAAAGCAGATCCATCACTTGGAAGAGAACCTCCGGAAAGGTCTCATCCGATTCTCCAGCCATGCATTGCTGATATTTTTTCTTTGCCTTCCGAAATTGCCACCGCTGCACCTGCCTTTGGATCCAGGTACCCATCTTGTCCTCTCCCTCCACTTTTTTCATCAAGAAATAGCCGTATCTTCAAGAGATACGAAGGAGCATAAGGCACTCCCTTCAGTTCATGGAATCCTCCCGTGCTGCTGGGGAAATTACGTTCATTCGTCCACATCCTGAGTCGAATAATAAGTTTAGTTCAAAAGGAAAGTTAGCATGCGGTTTACTGAAAGAGAAAGATAATTGCAGGTTCGTTTGCTGCTCATGACTACTGAAGAGAACCCCTTTTCGGCTGACATCCCTGGATGTTATCCGAATCATCCCCTGTATCTCCTCAATAGGGTGATTGACCGTGATTTGTGATTAAGGAAACAATGATAAGCTCTATATCGGTGAATATACTAAAAACCCGGGGGCAAGGCAAGAGAAATTTTTATCAACTACATTTGAAAGTACGCAACTACACGCTCCGTCTCTTTTCCGTTAAGGGCAATCTGTATCTCTGGAGGGACGGTCTCTGACACAGGGGCTCCCTGCTGTGGCCGCCCGAATGGGGCAGGCAAGGGGCCTGCCCCTCCAATGTCATTGCCTGTTTTGGAACACGGGAATGTCTTCTTTATCTGCACTCTTTATTTAACGGCCCGCTCCAGAATATGGTACATCCGATCCACCATATTTCTGGGCTCAGCGAGGAGACCGGCGGCAATCAGGGCGTTATCGAAGATCTGCTCCCCGATGGTTTTGGCAAACTCCGCATCCTGCGTCCGCAGGGTGTCCAGGCCGCGAATCAGAGGATGGCGGGGATTGATTTCCATGGTCAGAGGGGAAGGCCCTTCACCAAGGTTTCTATCCATGACCTGCATGACCCTTCGCATGGCGCTGCTCATGCTGCTGTCAGGATTGACCACAATGGCCGGGCTTTCCACCAGGCGGTGGGACTCGATGACCTCCTTGACCCGGTTGCCCAGAATATCCTTGAGCCAACTGGTAAGGGATTTGATCTGGTCAGTGCTCAGGGATTCCCTGAATTTCGGCTCCTCCGCTTTTTCTTCCTTTTTCCCTGATTCCGGCAGCTCCAGATTGGCCTGATCGGCAGAAAGCAGCTTTTTGCCATCGAATTCGTGCAGGTTGCTCATAACGAAGTCATCAATAGGATCATGGGTATATATGACCTCAAGATCACGGCTCCGGAAAGTCTCCAGGTAAGGGCCAGACTCGATGACCTCCCGCGAAGGACCGTTGAAGTAATAGATGACCTTCTGCCCCTCCTTCATCCGCTCGACATATTCAGCCAGAGAGGTCAGTTTGCCCTTGTCGGTCCTGGATGACTCGAAGCGCAGCAGTCTGGCAATATCTTTCTGGTGGGTGAAGTCATTGACGATTCCCTCTTTCAGGAATATTCCAAAGGTGTTCCAGAAGCCGGTGTATTTTTCCGGATTCTGTTTGGCTTCATCTTCCAGATACTTGATGAACCGGCCGCTGATCACCTGGTTGATCTTTCTGACAATGGTACTATCCTGCAGGGTCTCCCGCGAAATATTCAGGGGCAGGTCCTCACTGTCGATAACTCCCCGCAGGAACCTCATCCATTCCGGCAGGAGCCCTTCCGGGTGTTTGGCGATCAGCACCTTGCGGCAGTAGAGGTCCACGCCGGGCTCCATTCTGCCAAAGCCGAACCGCTCAAGATTCTCTTTGGGAACAAACAGGAGTGCCTTGATGGCCAGCGGGGCATCGGCACTGAAATGCAGATAGTACGAAGGATCGTCGAAGGCATTGGCCACGAACCGGTAAAACTCGGCGTACTCCTCCTCTTTAATCTCGCTCTTGTTGCGGGTCCAGATAGCCTGGATGGTGTTGACCTTCTCCCCCTTGACCAGAATGGGGAAGGGGACGAAGTTCGAGTAGCGCTTGATGACCCGTTTGATGGTTTCCGGATCGGCGAATTCGCGGGCATCTTCCTTCAGCTCAAGGATGATCTTGGTCCCCCGGCGAACCCCTTCCAGCGGTGCTATGGTGTAGGTGCCAGATCCGTCACTGACCCACTCCCATCCCTGGTCGTCCATCCGAAAGCTCCGGGTCTGAACCCTTACCCGGTCAGCCACCATAAAGGCGGAGTAGAAGCCGACACCGAACTGGCCGATCAGGTTGATATCCTCGCGGGCCGCTTCAGCCAGTTGGGCCAGAAAGCTCTGGGACCCGGAGTGGGCGATCGAGCCAAGGTTAGCCACCAGCTCATCGCGGGTCATGCCGATACCGGTATCGATAATGGTCAGGGTACGGGCCTTTTCATCCGTGTTGATCAGAATCTCCAGGGAAAGGTGCCCGTCGAAAACTTCCTTGTGAATCAGACTCTCATGCCGGAACTTTTCGAGAGCATCAACCGCATTGGATACCAGCTCGCGGACGAAAATTTCACGGTCCGTATACAGAGAGTGGATAACAATGTCCAGGACCTTTTTTACCTCGGCCTGGAATTGAAAGGTTTCAGCAGTAATTGTTCCTTCATTTGGCATGGGTAAGTGAACCTCCTTTATTTTATTTTGATTGCTCAATACACGGCGCGCTCAATTGCTCCCTCACCTTCGCAGCCGGTCCAGTTCTCTTTTCAGCTCCTCGATCTGGTCGAGAAGGTCGAGGATGATTCCCGCGGAAGCCAGATTCACTCCCATGTCCCGGCGCAGCCGGAGGATGCGGCAGATGCGAAGGACTGCATCGTCGGTGAACAGGGGTTCGGGCCGCTGCGTTGCCGGCTCGATAAGTCCAAGGGAAAAAAATCGGTCGATAAGGTCCGGGTGCAGTCCGGCCATATTGGCCAGATCGGACAGGCGAAACAGTCTTCCATCGGGAAGATCCGAATCCGAACAGCGGATCACAATTTCATAGCGATGCTCTCTCATGGTCTTTCCCTCTTATCGCTGGCGCGGCTGGAAAGAGGAGTGCCTGGCCAGTTCCTCAAAAAGCTCCCGCTCTTTCGGATCAAGTGTTTTCGGCACTGCTACCTGAATCATGGCATACAGATCACCGCGCATCCCTCCCGACATGGGAAGCCCTTTGCCTCGCAGCCGAAGCCGCTGCCCGCTTTGGACACCGGCAGGAATCTTCACCCTGGCTGTTCCTTCCATAGTCGGCACTTCCACCTGTGCACCCAGGGCCGCTTCCCAGGGTGTCACGGGCACTTCCACGATCAAATCATGACCTTTTAATTGGAAAACCGGATGAGGAGCGATATGCACCCTCAGATACAAGTCTCCGGGCGGGCCGCCGCCCATCCCTTTCTCTCCCTGGCCACTGAGCCGGATCCGCTTGCCGTCCGTTATTCCTGCCGGAATCGTGACCTCAAGATTCTGGGTAACGCGCTGGGGCTGACCTGCGGCATCCGGCCTCACGGATTCCAGAGAAATGGTTTTCTTTGCGCCCTGGTAAGCATCTTCCAGAGGAATGGTGATTTCGGCCTCCCGGTCCTGACCACGCGCAGTCCAGTCCCCCGCCTGTGTCCGGCCACCGGCGGTCCGAAAACCGCCCAGTCCTGCACCAAAGAGCGTTTCGAAGAAATCGCTGAACTTTCCGCCACCAAGACCGCCAATATCCCCCAGGTCGCTGAAATTGACACCTCTCCATGTTCCTCCGCCAGTCCCGGCAGCCCGTCCGCCCCGGAAATCCCATCCTGGCGGAGGAGTGAAATCCTGGCCAGCACGCCAGTTTTCTCCGAGCATATCATAGCGTTTACGCTTTTCGGGATCTTTCAGAACTTCGTAAGCCTCATTGATCTTCTTAAACCGCTCTTCCGCGTCCGGGCTCTTGTTAATATCGGGATGATACTTTCGGGCCAGTTTCCGGTAAGCACGCTGGATGTCATCCTGTGAGGCATTTCGGGGAACGCCCAGTACCTGATAATAATCCTGAAATTTAATGGCCATCAGTTACCCTTTCAATTTACTGATTACTTTTTGGCCTGATGCCTCACCGGGATGACTTTTGCCGGCCGCAGGATACGATCGCTGATGGTGTAGCCGGGTTCAACTACTTCGGCGATGATCCCTTCCGGCTGATCCGCAAGATCAACCGTGGCTACCGCATCGTGACGCTGCGGATCGAAGGGTTCCCCTTTCGGGATGATTGGATCCACCCGAAAATGGCGAAGAACACCCTGCATCTGCTGATATATGGCCTGCATGCCCTGATACCAGGGGTTATCCGATGCCTTTTCCGCTGCTTTGATGGCCCGCTCCATATTGTCCACCACTGCCAGCCACTGGTGCAGGACATAGTCCCGCTCGGCAAAGCGAAGCCGCTCAAGCTCCCGCTCAAAGCGCTTTCGGTAGTTGTCAAGGTCGGCAGCGGCTCTCTTCCACCGGTCTTCCATCTCCTGAAGCTGCTGCCTCAGGCTGGTCACGACCTGTTCCGTTTCCTCAATTTCCTTGCGGGCGGCAGCCTCCTGCTCGGAGAGGATTTCCTCCTCCTCTCCGGCAGGAAGATCAGGCCGGGGTGTTTCCAGCCCGGCCTCCTGTGATTCGGGTGAATCCCCTGCGGGAATTCTCCGGGATTTTTCTTCCTGATGTCTCTTCATCGTCTGCTCCTTCAAGCGTGGAATCACTTTTCAGTAAATTCAGCGTCAATCACGTCTTCACCGCCACCGCCTGAAGGCTGTCTGCCGCCTCCTGCTCCCGGTCCGCCTGCACCACCGGCAGCGCCTGCACCGGCGGCAGGACCACCTGCCCCGGCCTGCTGTGCGGCAGCGCCGAGGCTATACGAAGCCTGCTGCAGATCGTTCTTCAACTGCCTGACCCGCTCCACCGGAGCCTCATCTTTGATGGCCTGACGGATATCGGCAATCAGTTGTTCGCAGCGGGCCTTTTCATGGACCGGAACCCGGTCGCCCAGCTCGTGCAGCATTCTCTCCACCTGATAGGCCAAAGAGTCTGCCTGATTGCGCTCTTCAATGGCTTCTTTGCGGCTTCGGTCCTCTGCTGCATGGGCTTCGGCATCGTGAACCATGCGGTCAATCTCGCCCTTGTCCAGATTGGTCGATCCGCTGATCGTAATCTTCTGTTCCTTGTTCGTGTCCCGGTCTTTGGCCGAGACGTTCAGGATTCCGTTAGCGTCGATATCGAAGGTCACCTCGATCTGCGGTACTCCCCGCGGCGCCGGGCGAATGCCTTCCAGCTTGAACCGGCCCAGTTGGCGGTTATCCCTGGCCATTGGCCGCTCTCCCTGGAGCACCACAATGTCCACAGCAGGCTGGCTGTCCTCGGCTGTGGAGAAAACCTCGGACCTTCGGGTCGGGATGGTGGTGTTGCGCTCGATCAGCCTGGTCATGACACCGCCAAGGGTCTCTACGCCAAGAGACAGGGGGGTTACGTCCAGCAGCAGGACATCCCGCACTTCTCCCTGAATGATTCCAGCCTGAATGGCTGCTCCTACGGCAACGACCTCATCCGGGTTCACCGACATGTTCGGCTGCTTGCCGCCGGTCATCTTGCGCACCAGTTCCTGGACCGCCGGCATTCGGGTGGCACCACCCACCAGGATAACTTCGTCGATGTCTTTCTCGGTCAGTTTGGCATCGTTCAAAGCCTGTTTGACCGGCCCGATGCAGCGCTCGACCAGTTGGTGAGTCAACTGTTCAAACTTGGCCCTGGTCAGGGTCATGGACAGATGCTTGGGCCCTGTGGCATCGGCAGTGATAAAGGGAAGATTGACAATGGTCTGGGCCATGCTCGAAAGCTCACACTTGGCCTTTTCAGCAGCCTCATACAGCCGCTGCAGTGCCTGGCGGTCCTTCCGAAGGTCAATCCCCTGTTCCCTGCGGAATTCATCGGCCAGCCAGTCGACTATGGCCTTGTCAAAATCGTCGCCGCCAAGGTGCGTATCGCCTGAAGTCGAGCGGACCTCGCAGACACCTTCGCCTACTTCCAGAATGGACACATCAAAAGTCCCTCCGCCAAGGTCAAAAACCATGATGGTCTCGTTTTTCTTTTTCTCCATGCCGTAGGCCAAAGCCGCTGCCGTCGGCTCGTTGATGACCCTGAGCACCTCAAGCCCGGCAATCTTGCCCGCGTCCTTGGTCGCCTGACGCTGAGCATCGTTAAAATACGCGGGTACAGTGATGACCGCCTGCTTCACCTTCTCACCCAGGTAATTGGAGGCATCATCGACCAGTTTGCGAAGCACCTGGGCCGAGATCTCCTCCGGCGCATACTGTTTATTCCGGATATCGAACCGGACCGCATTGTTGGGACCGGAGACTACCTTATACGGAACGATCTTGATTTCCGATTGTACTTCATCATAATTCCGGCCAATGAACCGCTTGGCCGAAAAGACCGTGGATTCCGGATTAATAACTGCCTGGCGTTTGGCTATCTGCCCTACCAAACGCTGGCCATCTTCAGTAAAAGCCACAACTGAGGGAGTGGTCCGCCCCCCCTCGGCATTGGGAATAACTACCGGCTTTCCCGCTTCCATGACGGCTATACAGGAATTTGTAGTACCGAGGTCAATTCCAACTGCCTTGGCCATGATCGACTACCTCCTTACTTGATTGATCTTTTTGTTTTTGCGGGTAATTGCCCATCCCGCCCATTGTTTTCTTTACTCTGCGGACTGCTTTTTCGCCATGCAGTGCCGTTTCCGGCACTCCGTTGTATTTTCCCGCAATTGTCCAAAGTTACTATTGACTGCCATTTGTTCTGAGAAGATAAATATCTATTAATCGGAGATATTTACCTTGTTGAATAAATATGCAAAGCATATGCCAGAGACTATTATAACACTTAAATCATATATTATCAATACATTAAGGGTTGCATTTGACGGCCTTTTCCCCGACGAGCTGCTCCCGGTGTGACGTCGCATGCGACGCAGGATATGTCCACCGGCGCATGACGGTGGATGTATCGTATGACCATGACCGCCTCATGCTCTCCGAGGGCAAATAGTACAATATTTTTTGACAGGTGTATATAATGATTTTATGATATAATACATTTTTCTCAGAGTTCAGGATTCCAGACATATTCACGGATTTACCATGAGAGAGGGGGCAGTATGGCCGGTAATAAAATCGATGGTGTTTTTGAAGGCGGTGGAGTTAAAGGCATTGGTCTTGTCGGAGCAGTTACGGTCATGGAAGAGAAGGGTTTTCAATTTGAGAATGTGGCCGGTACATCCGCGGGAGCTATCGTCGCCAGTCTGATTGCCGCGGGATATACAGCCGGAGATTTGAAAAAAATCGTTCAGGGCATGGATTACCGCAAATTCCAGGATAAAGGATGGCTGGACAAAATTCCGGGTCTGGGGCCTGCCTTGAGCCTTGGCTTTGAAAAAGGCATCTACGAAGGGAAATTCTTCGAATCCTGGCTGCGGGGTCTTCTCGCTCATGCCCCGAAAGGAAAAGTTACAACCTTCAAGGACCTGGTTATGGATGAATATAAGGATGACCCCCAGTTTCGGTATAAGCTCCAGGTCATTGCCGCCGATATTACCCGGGGGAAAATGCTGATACTTCCCCGGGATATTGTCGATTACGGGATAGAGCCTGATAATCTGGAGGTAGCCCTGGCAGTCAGGATGAGCATGAGCATACCTTTTTTCTACGAACCCGTTATCCTGAAGGACACCAGCGGCACCCCCTGCTACATCGTGGATGGCGGCATCCTGAGCAACTTCCCCGTCTGGCTGATGGATGACCACACCGCCAATCCTCCCTGGCCTACCTTTGGCTTCAAGCTGGTCGGTCCGACGGATGGAAAGCCGAATACCATCAATGGTCCTGTCACCCTGTTCGCCGCACTCTTCCAGACCATGATGGAAGCTCACGATAATTATCACATCGAGGAAGCCCAGTTTGCCCGCACCATCCCCATTCCCACACTCGGCATAGGAACAACGGAGTTTAACCTGTCGAAGGATAAGAGCAACCGGCTTTTTAAATCAGGGGTGGGCGCTGCCGAAAAATTCCTCCAGGGATGGGACTTTGAGCAATATAAACAGAAGTACCGGCAGAAGAGGTCTGCGGCACCTCAAAAGGCCGTACTACCCCGAAAACCCGGAGTACCCCAGTGAAAGAATGGGGGAGAAGAATGAAGGTTAAGATATCTACCAGCATCCACCATTTCAGTATGGAGAGCTCATTACTTCCCGTTTCGAGGGTATCATCCGCTGTGCTCGGCGGGTTTGTCCTGCTTGTTCACCTGTTTTTCCCGGTTCGGGCCGGTGCACTGCCGAGCATGTGGCAGGTAAATTACGGCGGAAAGTTGGACGATTCGGCTCAGGCCGTTCAGCAGACTTCCGATGGCGGATATATTGTAGTTGGATGGACGAGGTCTTTTGGGGGAGATCAAGACTGCTACATCATAAAACTCAACAGCAATGGCGAAGAAGTCTGGCCGGAAACAAAGCGCTATGGGGGAAAAGGTAACCAGAGAGCTAACGCCGTTGTGCAGACTTCCAACGGCGGGTACATAATAGCCGGAGTAACGGATTCTACTGAGAGCGGGATGGAAGATTGCTACCTTATCAGGCTTGACCGGGATGGAAACAGAGTCGGCAATGATAAAACCTATGGTGGAAGCTCCGATGATTCAGCCAACTCGATTCAGAAGACTTCCGATGGCAATTATATTATAGCTGGCTCGACGAAATCATTCGGGGGGCAAGACTGTTATATCGTAAAATTTGACAGCAATCTTCAAGAAATATGGTCCCGGCATTTTGGCACTGATGGTAACGATTCATTAAACTTCATTCAGGAGACTTCCGATCAGGGATTTATTGCGGCTGGATGGACACAATCTTTCGAAGGCTCGAACAGGCGTTCCTCTGTTGTTAAACTTGGCAGTGACGGTAGTGTGAATTGGTATAGAACCTTCGGTGGCGGCATCCATGATGCAGCTTACTCGGTTGCGGAAATCAGCGGTGTCGGGTATTTGGTGGCCGGGGTGGCAAGCTCTCCCCCTACCGGAGATAACTGTTATGTCAGGAAACTGGACAAAAGCGGATCGTTTATCTGGGAAAAGACTTATGGCGGAAGCGGTGACGATGCGGCTTATTCCCTGCAACTGACTTCTGATGGCGGATATGTTCTTGCCGGAGAGAAAAGCTCTTCCGGTACTAATGGGAAAGACTGCTACTGTGTAAAGGTTGATTATTTGGGTGATACGGCCTGGGAAAAAACCTATGGCTGGAGCGGTGACGACATATGTTACTGCATCCAGCCGACTAAAGATGGCGGCTATGTCCTGGCGGGGGCTACTCTGACGGCAGCCTACGGTCTTGAACTTTATATTATCAAAACCGATTCCAAAGGCAATACCACGGCCAGACAAGGCGGTCCAGGTGGTAGTTCTTCCAGGAATTCCCCACCGAGTTATGTGAACCCGGATCAAATCTTTCATCTCGACTCAGGCGGCTGTTTCCTGCACAGCATTCTGCTGACCTGCCGGTAATTGTCCGGCATGGCCTTTGATTCAGGTGATCGGTCGGGGAGTACGGGAGTACTCCCCCGATTCCTTCCTCGGTCATTCCCCGCTGCTGCCTGCTCACTCCGCCTCTGTCCCGGCCGCCAGCGGCGGTCCGATTGGCAGTCCTTCCTGCTGCATGATCTTCAGGGCATTGGTGGTTGGACAGACCCCTGGCCGGAGCCGATAGTCGAATTGCATCCGGTCGGTTTCTATTGACTTGTACATATTGCCGACTATATTATTTAGCTGAGGGACATTGTGCATGAAAATGTAATGGAGAGGTATAATACATGGAAATTAATCTGGCAATAGACGATAAATTGCTGTCAGAAGCCCAGGAGGTCGGTGGGCATAAGGACCAAAAAGATATAGTAACGGAAGCACTCAAAGAATATATTCAGCGCCGAAAACAAAGGGAGATCATAGAACTATTCGGTAAGATTGATTACGACCAGGATTACGACTATAAAAGTGGCAGGTTCCATAGATGAGAGTATTAGTGGATACTTCTATCTGGTCTTTAGCCTTCAGGCGGAATAAAAATATCAGCATTGAAGAAGCAGGTTTAATCAAGGAACTTGTCAGAATTATTCAGGAAATGAAAGCTGCAATCATAGGCCCCATCAGGCAAGAATTGTTATCGGGTATTTCTGCCCCTGAGCAATATAAAACTCTCAGGGATAAGCTCAGAGCGTTTGAAGACATGCCTATAGATTCAGATGATTATGAGGTAGCAGCAGATTTCTTTAATAGATGCCGTAAGAAAGGTATTCAAGGTTCGCACATCGATTTTTTAATCTGTGCAGTAGCCTGCCGGAATAATATGCCACTTTTTACTCTTGATAAGGATTTTGAGCTCTACTCAAGGCATGTGGAAGTTTCTCTTTACATCCCGAATCCTCCGAAAGATAGGTCTTCGTCTTAAGTGGTCCTCTCGCTAACATGGCGAGGGAACTACGCGGCCGGTTAAATAAAAGCCCCCTCACCCATCCCACACTGTTGCCTCTGCTCACTCCGATGATTCTCTCCCGGTTGTTGGTTCCCCGGAAAATTTCGTCGATGAGGGCCAGGACAGGGGGAGCGCTCCAATCCCCGGCAGCTTCGAGAATGCTTTTCAGCAGCTTGACCTCCGCGTAAAAGGAGGACAGACCCTCGGTTACCGAGTCATTCATCTTGAGGCATCCGTGAATTCGCAGCCATGAGGATCGGAAGGCTGACGCGCAGACAAAACCTCCGGCCTGGGCAAGACAAAGGTTAATGCCCAGGGTTTTTAAAAAGGTGCTCTTGCCGGACATGTTCGATCCGGTAACCAGGGCCAGGCTGCCAAGGCCCCTCAGGGAAAAGTCATTGGTCTTTCGCTGCCCGGCGGGAATACAGGGATGCCCCAGCCCTTTGACCATCAAGATGGGGGAGGGTGGAGTCAGGATTGTTGCTGGCCAGGGTAGCCAGGGCTGAGGCTGCTTCCACTTCTCCCAGGGTCTCCAGCCAGAGGGGAATTTCCTGCGTGAGATGCCGGCTGAGCTCCTCCCATCGGCAGACGAAAAAAAAGGTCCAGGGGCAGAGCGGGTTGACTCTCCGGTGAACCAGGGCGTTGCCCTGAATACTGAGCGCATCGCATACCCGCCCGATCCGCTTCAGATAGCCTGAAGGGCGGCTTTGTGCATTCTGGAAGCAGGCACAGCAGCGGGCCAGTTCCGGGTTTTTCTCCGCTTTGACCTTTCGCTCAAGATGCCGGAAAACCGCCTCAAGCCTGCGGAATTCCAGGTGCAGGGAGGTGGCGCGGCTGAATACCGGTGCCAGAGAGGGCAGGGAGGTGAAGAATATCAGGAGGTAGGCAAGGTATGTGCTGCCCCAGAGAACAGCCGGAAGGGAAAACCGGTACCAGCCCCCAAAGAGCAGGATGGAAAGCAGCCACAAGGCAGCTTCCCATTTCAGCACCTTGGGAATCCAGGGGGCGAGTGAGTGCTGCAAGCGGGCGAGAATCTCCTGGCCGTTGATCTCCCTTGCCGCAGCCGCCGGATTTTCTCACTCAGCCGCTCATAACGGACAACCAGAAAGATAAAGGCCACCAGGCAGAGCACAAGCGCTGCGTACCATACGGGCCGCAAGGAAGGCTGGAACAGGGCTACCCGAATAAACAGCAGGGCAAGAGCAAAGGTGAGGATCCGCCACCTGACCAGCCTGCGGCTGGCGCTTTCGGCTTGAGTGAGCCTGCGGTCAAGGAAGCTCTTTTTTAGTTCCCGCAATATGTTTTTTCCTTCTTCACTAAGATTAATACTGTTAAAGCTGTTTCTGCTGTTAACCATCGCCATGCCCAGGCCTTTATCTCTCTACCGGACACTTTTGAGGTAACGACCGCGAATGAACGCGAACTGAACAAAGAGGACTCGATAATGAAGGCAAATCAAAAGAATTTATCAGCGTCTATTCGTGTGCATTCGCGGTTGATTACAGGAATTGAAAAAAAAGTGTCCGGTAGCGAAGCCTTTATTAAGGTTATACAATCAGGATAGTGACAACATCTTATAAAGTCAAGTAAATTAAACATGCGCGGATGTTCCCCCTGTCAGTCCATAACCATGTGGTCTGAGTGTGTACGTTTTTTGGAAGATCCGCTGTAGCGAGAAAAAGGTATGAAATTTTTTTTAGCCAGACTAGTAAACACCCAAAATTCTATTTCGCTGAGCCATCGCTGATATTCATCCGGAACCGAACTGGTATAGCCTAAAGACTCGTCCCTGAAAAGATGCGAGGCGGTAAAAACGGCAACTAATCCTGCTCCATACTTTTTGACAGATAAAATGGAATTCCTCTTTTGATCGGTCAGCAGGGGAATTCCTCCTTTAACCCGGCAGGCCCGCTCAAATTCTCCAAGGGGTGTGGAAAGCTGATCAAATATCTCTCCCCTGACTATGATGGTCCGATGGTCAATTGTCATGTCGAATTCCTGCAATATCTGGTTTGCTGTTGATCCTCGATTGTAGGGACTGTCCATCAGGAGCAATCGGCCCCCCCGAAGGAGATAGTTTTTCAATTCCGCTATTTCTCCGGAGTCGAAGCCTTTAACCGGATCGACGATAACCACCGCTTTCCCTTGCTTCAGAGCCTCTTCCAACGAGAATTTCAGACAGGGAATATATCCCAGGCGCTGTATCCAGACAAAAAAGGTAAGAAAGCTTTTATCCGACAGCTCGGCCAGACGACTGACAGGCAAAAAGGATGAAGAGTGCTCGGATTCCAGGGCCACTCGGAAAAAATCTCTTCGGGCTTTTGGATATGCGTAATTTTTCCGGTTCAGCAGATGAGCCGCTGTCACTCCCAGGACCAGCCCAGCTATTCCAAAGATGAATAAAACTCCAGGGAGCTCTTCCCTGCACGGTCTCCCTGGAGTCAAGAGGCAGAGCAGGCACCCAAGGCTTAGCAGGGAAAGGATAAGGCTGACCTTTCCATATCGATTCATCCGGTTAAGCCATTCCATCGATCCCAGGAGCAGTTCGGGTTTGCCGGGAATGAACATGAAGAAGTTGGAAAAGCAGGTACTGTCAGAATAGGCCAGGACCCTCCCTGCCTTGTAATGCAAGGCTGCCGCCTGGGTGAAAAGCCCGAATTCATAATCGGGATCTTCTTCGGCAGCAGGGAAAAAATTTTTCCGGGAATAATCAAGGTAGTGGTTGCGGAGTCCATAGCCAGTCATGATGGACATTGCTGTCAGCGGTATTGAAAGAGTACAGGAGGAGCCGAATAAGAACATGGGAACGTGCTGAACTATCGGATGAGGGAGAATGGCCGGCTTTCGATAGAGGGAAAGTTGATAGGTGGGCAGATCATAGGTGACATCATACCGGAAGCGAAGGTTAAATCTTGCGGCTACTTTATTTAAATAGGTGCTCATGCCGAAAACATTGGTATGATCACCGATAAGAAAAAGGCCTCCCCCTCGGGCTACAAAATTCTGGATGGCATCTGCCTCCTCATCGGAATAGTCCCGGGTAGGTGTTTTCAAAATCAGGATATCGGTATCGGCTAATACATGAGGGGTCAGGGGTTGGTAGTTCTTTTTTACCTGAGGATAAAAGTAGGTTAAATACTCACTCAGGCAGTAAAAATTGTAATCTGTCCTCTTGCCGAAAATCTGAGTGTCAAATTTTTCATCCGTCCACTCCCAATTGCTATGTTCTTCATCGATAAGAATTCTGCCCGGCTTTTTAATTCCCGGATCGTGGAAACCAATGGCCAGGATTAAAAAGAGAGAGCATAAAAAGACCCCACTGCCAAACCGGAGAGATTTCCGGTTAAGGGAAAACCCCGGGCGCACAAATGAAGGCGGTTGGATTACGTTTTCACTCTGCGGGGGAAAGGGTAAAAGTTCGATCAGGAGAAAGGTGAGGGGAAGAAAACTCAAAGAGGTAATTATCGATGACCAGAAAATTGCCTGGTTATTAGTTTCAATGCTGATGACAAGAAGAATGAGAAAACGAAAGATGCAGTATCCACAAATGATAAGAAGAAATTTTCCCATCCGGTTTCGTTTCTGGCCGGTTGCGAAAAGAAGCATAAATCCACCGGACAGATAGAGGAGGAAGGGGAAAAATCCCAATCTCTCCAGGGTGATTGAGAACTTTGCTGTCGTATTCACGGTCTGGACGAACAATGAACCATCGCTTAAACTGATCCGCAGCCCTGCAGCCTTAAGGATCGGATAGACCAGGGGCTGGAGGGCCGGAATCTGATGATATCGCGCTCCGAAGTAATACCCCAGCGGCAGAGCAGCAAGCTGGACCAGTAACACCAGAGCACAGAGAATACACGAACCAGCCGCACCGGAGAGAAAGGAAAGCCTCCGACGGCTGAGTTGATCCAGAACAAGGCCGAGGATAAGCAGAGCCGGAGCTATCCTGGTAAATTTCGGCAGGATAAGGATGAGACCAGCCAGGGCAGGGAGGCTGAGGTATAAGCCGGCGACCGGGGAAGTAATTTCACTTTTCCTGCTTCTCCTGGTGGCGATCACCACTCCCAGGCTGACAGCCAGGGCTACTGCTCCCATACCCCAGAGAGGTGCAGGCGGTACAAACACTGACCACAGAAACAGCCAACTGGAAGCAAGAAACCAGAGAACCAGCCACAAGAGATTCATCTTATCGCTATCCTCTTGAAATCTCTTTGATTACATCTCGGAAGAAAAAGATATTGCCTTCCTGAAAGCAGTTGTTTCCATGTTCAAGATTTCGATTGAGTAAAAAGCGGGTATCCGGGATTACGAGAATTCCTCCCTGTCCATACCTTCGGAAAACCACCAGGGGATACTCTCCTTTCTGAAGGAAAATCCTCGTCCGATCCCTTATCCGCTTCTCAATTCGGATGGGCCAGGCATCTTGAAATTGCACCTCATAATTCCCATAGTTACCCTTGACCGGTCCAAGGGGAACGTTAGCCAGAGATAGTCCCAAATCTCCCCAAAATGACCTGCTCGCCTCCTTGATTGTCCAGCCTGCTGTCCAGATAAGAAGACCTCCCTTTTCCATAAAAGCTCGAAGAGCCTTTTCTTCTTTCCGGGAAAAGCATTGCGTGGGATTAATGAAAATCCCCAGGTCTGACTTGTCCAGGAGATTGAAATCGAGCCTTTTGGTGATGAAGGGAGTATAGCGGTTTCTCATCAGATTATAAGCCAGTCCATCGAGAGAGTTTTTTTGCCATCCGGTCACATCGAAGAATTCACCATGAGAGTTATCAATACAGGCCACCAGAGCTTTGGCCTTATGGCGGGGACATCGGCCAGGTTGATGAAAAAAACGGGCTGGTGCCTGAAAGAGATAGAGGCTGCAAACCAGCCAGAGAACGGCGATCGGGGGATATTCATACCAGGCCAGCACCAGGAAAAAGAGAAATACAAGCCAGAGAATGTACCGAAGGCAGGTGCTCCTTTCCGGGAGACTTTCTTCAGTCAGCCATCGGAAGATATCCTGGATGAACTGCTGATTGTAGAGCAGGGACCCGTTTTGTAAACTGGAAGTATCTCCGAATACGAGAACCTTTCCCTGTCCGAATCTGGCTTCAGCCGCCAGAACGACATCTCCCAGCCATTCTGTTTTCTGATACCAGAGATCGCCCAGGAAACCATCCCGGCTGTTGGTTCTGTCACCGGCATCGGAAAAAGCCCTTTTCCCGATCAGAATCGGATTGGCGGGATAGTACACGGCTAATGATGCGCCGGTCCAGATCTGGACATCGTTTTCCGTGATAACCTGTTCTGTTATGCGGTGTGGCCGTATTTCCATACAATCTTGCCAGGATGAGATAAAGGGTCTGGCACTGTCAAACTGAAAGGAAATGGGTAGAGGTTGTAAAAGATCATTCAAGGGCTCCCGGATAAAACCAAAACCGGTATGATCTCCCATGACCAGCAGGCTTCCCCCTGCCTTTATATAGTGGTGAATCGCTTTCCTGGTTGGCTCATCAAATCCTTCCATGAGATTGATAATAACGAGGGCATTGAATTTTTTGAGTTTTTCTTCAGTGATTACCCTGTCGACCTGCACCGTATAACCCAATGAGCTTAAAAGGTCCGGTAAGCTGCCGAACATTCCCCCGCTTCTCTCCCCATAATATCCAAACTTTGGAACAGACCAATCCAGATTATCGTAGATCAAAATCGTTTTGTCATCCGGAGGTGAAAAGTGGCAGATTTTCCATCTGTCCCACATAATCAGCGAGCATAAAAGAAGGAAAACCGCGGCAAGCCACCCTATGATGCTTCTTGTGCTTTTCGATGACCGATTCGGGTGAAGGTTCACGGGAAGGAGTCTTCTGCTGATAAAATAGAGAGGGATCAGGAATATCAGAAAAGCGAGCCAGTGGGTTTCAAAGGGAGTGAGCAGGGAGGATGCCTCGTATATATTGAGCCGGATGCGGGAAAAGACAACCTGTTGTCCAAAAAGATAGATTGTCAGGCTGGCCAGGATAAGAAGGAGAAAGAATCCAGAAGCAGCCAGAATGTCGGTAAGCTTTTCCTTCCCGGCCATCGAGACCTGCACAATGAGAACCAGAACATACAAGATACCGGGTATCAGGATAAAAAAACCGGAAGAATGATGTCCAAAGAGCATTTCCTGCCTTGTCAGGGCTCCGATAAGGTTCATCAGCAGATGATTCGCCCCTTTCACCCCGTACCAGACCAGGGTGCTATGACTGTATCCATAATCAAATAAAGCCACCAATCCGGTAGTGGCCATACAAGCATGGATCTGGCCCTGATCCCCTTCCCTTGCGCCGAGGGCCATCAAACACTCCAGTGCACAAACCAATCCAATAAACCCGGCTCCCGATGAAAAAAGGAAGAGCAGCATCCAGGCAAAACTGAGTGCAGCCAGGATATAACTTTGAAAGAGAGCTCTTTTTTTGAACCGCCAATTTTCCCGGAGTATGGAGGCGACTAAAACCATTCCGAGAAAACAGGAAGTCATTCTGGCTGTCGGATCGCCAAAGTAAAGCAGATTGCCCAGATTAATATTTACCAGAGCAAGAAACAGGGCTATCCGGGAAAAAGCAGGAAAAGGTTTTCTTGAACCGGTATGACCGGAAATTTTTAAACACTTCACCATACGGGCATACAGATGAGCAGATTTACCTGATAAAAACCGAGAGCCTCCCTGACTCTACCCATAGAGTCAGGGAGGCTCTCAGCCGGTGAAAACATATAAGTTAAGCTGCGTATTAAAAAATAGTTAAGGTAATTGGCTTTCCGTTTTCCTGAGCCAGGCGATTCAGATTATCCACCTCGGCACAGGGTGAAGGATGATGTCGGCAGAACCAGCCGCTCCTGCAGGTAGATCGAAGTCCGCAGGTGACGCTGCAGGTTCTCCCGATCAGGGTAGGGAAAGCATGAGTACACGTAAAACCTCGACAGGTTGATCCCCAAAAGGTAGGCCAGCAAGAAAACAGAAGACTTTGAGGGTCTTGCGCTCTGTTTGCTGCACCCACATACAGCACGGGATTCTTGATTACGCTTTTCACTGTGTGACCTAAGAGCAAAAGAGACAAGAGTTTTGCCTTGTTCACATCTTCGAGGAAAGTTTCAAAATCGTAACTTATCTCCCTGTCAAAGGCAAAAGGACCTTCATCCTCTTCTATCCTGCTTCGGCTTTGGACTACCCCCGACTTTTTGCCAATTTTTCTGGTACCGGCATTAAACTCTCGCAATGTTTCCTGTAATGACTCTTCAAACAGTGGAGATGATCGGGTATCTTTTGCATGGACAAGCCTGCTGCTGCCTGTCGTGAGAAGAAAAATCGAAATTCCGAGGGAAATAAGTGTATAGCTGGTACGATTTTGAAATTTCATTTTAATTCTCCTCTGGAGGTTATTATAAGTAATATAAGATAGAATGCTTCGAAAAATTTTAAGATCTTCGCTCTAGTACGGGATTTAGAGGTAAAACAGAATAAAGCAATGTTAATAAATCGGCAGGATTTTTAAATTTCAATTACACCCATCAGCTCACTTCCCCTTAATTCTCGGAGGGTAGGTGTTTTTGGGGACGGCTGTTTTTGGAGGCCTTATCATCTCCATAGTACCGATAGTTGTAATAATAATAGCGGCTTCGCTTGCCAAGATCGATATTATTGATGATTACTCCCAAAAGGGGAGCATTGGCATTTTGCAGAAGATCCCGGCCCTGCATAATGTCTTCCTTACTGGTTGCCCCCCCATGAATCACCAGAGCCACGCCATCGACGATACGGCTGATAATCACGGCATCGGTTACAGCCACCAGAGGTGGAGAGTCAATGATAATATAATCATACTGCCTTTTCAGCTTCTCTAAAATTTCTTTCAGGTTAGGTGATACCAGAAGCTCCGAGGGGTTGGGAGGGAGCTGGCCGCAGGTTATTATTGTAAGGTTAGGAATCGGCCCGTCATGAAGAGTTTCCTCCAGTAAGCACTGTCCAGTGAGGAGATTTGAGATTCCTTGTTCATTTTTTAAATTCATGAGCCGGTGAAGGCGTGGTTTGCGCATATCGCCATCAATGATAACCACTCTGGAGCCACCCTGGGCCATAGTGATGGCCAGGTTTGCCGAAGTGATGCTCTTTCCCTCCATGGGATTGACGCTGGTGATCAGCAGTGCCTTGCTATTACTCTCAGGAAAGGAAAAGAGAATGCTTGTCCGGAGCGTCTTATAGGTTTCACTGGTGTGGCTTTTCGGGTTATTCAGGGTGATCAGCTCAGGACAAGGCGACTCTCTGGTTTCCTTGATAACCAGGTGGGGAACAGTGGCCAGCAGGGGGATATGAAGGTATCGCTTCACATCTTCCGGAGTTTTGATGGTGTTATCCAAATATTCAAGGAAGAAGGACAGCCCAATGCCCGCAAACAATCCAACGATTGCTCCCAGGAGAAGGTTTAACTTTTTGTTTGGCTTAATTGGCTTATCCGGCACTTCAGCCCGGTCAATAATTCGAATATTGCTGTTCTTCAATCCACGGGTAAGGTCGGTTTCTTTCAGACGGTTTAAAACCACCTCGAACATCTGCTGATTACTCTCGGCATCCCGCTTCAAGACATTATATTGTATTGCCTTTTTGTTCAAATCCAGGGCTTCTTCCTTCTGCTCGTTCAGGGCTTGGAGCAAAATCCCCTCCTGGGCCACGGCTATTTCATATTCGGTCTTGATGCTGTTTACAATCTTCTGGACCTCGGAGTTGATCTTTTTTTCCAGGGTCTGTATTTGAGAGCTGATTTTCATGATGTTGGGATGCTTGGCGCCATATTGTTTGGACTCCCGGTTATACTCCCCCAGGAGAGCGATGTAGTCTTTTTTCAGCTCCTGGATAAGTGAATTATTCATGACCGAGGGAAGAGATTCCAGCATCTCTTCATTCTCTTTGCATTTTTTTGCCTGATCATAGAGAGTCTCCAGGCGGATCCTTTTTGTTTTGGCCTCAGTGACTGCACTGTTGAGCTCTGAAAGCTTCTGAACGATGATGTTTTGCTTCTCTTCGAGGGAGACTATTTTATTTTGCTCCTTATAGGAATGGAGCGCCTCTTCGGAGGCCTCTACCTTTTTCTTCAGTTCCCCCACGTTCTGGTTCAGCCAGTCGGAAGCGTTCATGGATGCCTCATACTTGAGCTGTAAATTGTGTTGAATATACTGATCGGCCAGAGTATTGACCACCCTGGTTGCCAAAACGGGATCATGGGCCATGAAACTGATATTGACCAGATGACTGTTTCTGATCGGCTCAACGTGCAGCTTACCGAGAAATGCATCGATCAGGCAGGATTCTTCCCGCTCCCGCATCTCTTCAGGGGACAGGGTAATGGTTGCGTTCGTACGGGCAACCGATAGAGGCATCAAAGAAATGAGGGGCTTTTTGATAGAATTCCCGATGGCAGCAAGAAGACCTTGATTATTTTCATCCCCACGATGGCCAATAAACTCCCGATGACGGGCAAGAGCGAGAGTATCGATAACCACCTTGGCCAGCGAGCGGCTCTGCAGGATCTTGTATTGTGTCTGGTAATAATCAAGATCTTGAGCATCCAGGGACATGACTTCCTTGATGGAGAGAATATTGGGGTTCTCCTTGTCTATGAGAACCTGTACCGTAGACTTATAAACCGGCCTGGTGTGAAAGGTGACTATAGCTACCGTTATCAGCGAGATGGTAAACAGGGTAATGACAGTCCATCGGTACTTTACTATCACTCGCCAATAGTCCCGCAGATGTATTTCTTCCTCATACAAACTGGATTGTTGATATTCCATATCAGTATTCCTTTATTCTTTTTCCGTTTTATTTTTCAAAAGCATGTTTTTGGGAATTCTCTTCAAAGAGAAACTAAAAGAAACTTTCCGGAACATCGATAATATCATCCGCTAAGACCGGATCTGTCATTTTGGCTTTTATTTCCTGATTTCTGCCTCTGATAGTTCGTATGACTTTTATTCTCTTCTTATTGGCCCTGTCAGTAAGCCCCTGGGCCATTGAAATTGCCTGAAGGATCTTCATTTCTTTTTCCAGTCTGAATCTGCCGGGATACTTTACCTCTCCAGTCACATAGAAGAATTTTGCCTTTGGGATATAGAGGGTATCATTGTCCCGGAGTTGAAAATCAAGGTTAACACCCTGGTTGAAATCATCAAGGCTGACCGTTATGACCTGGCTCGGTAATCCGGCTCCACCTCCAGAATCATTCTTCAGGGCAGTGGACAAAAGCTCAGGTGGAATATTTCCCTTTTCCCCGGAACGCAAGACATACATTTCCTGTCCTGCATCCTGAGCAAGCCCGCCAGCCGCGGCGATAACATCGACCATAGTGGCCGCCCTGGACAAAGAGTAATAGCCCGGCTTATTGACTTCTCCCAGCACATATACCTTCTGACTGTTGTACTCCTTGACAGTTACCGTAACCTGAGGGTTAACCAGGTATCCATCGGCTAAGCGGGCTTGAATCTTATGCTGCACCTGTTCGGTGGTGAGTCCCTTGACGTTCATTTCTCCTATCAGGGGAAACGAGATCTTATTCCCCAATGAAACTGTCACCTCCTGTGAAAGATCAGGGTTATTCCATATCTCTATTTTTAATACATCATGAGGACCAACACCATAGTCTCTCAAGCTCAGAGAGGCAGCAAAGGATGAAGTGAAATAAACCATAAAAAAAGAAAGAAAAAATACTGCCGAATATCTTGGATGGATACAGGGAAAAGATGCAGGCTTTGCCGTGAGAGATTTTATTATTTTAAGCGACATGGGTAATAATTCTCCAAAAGATCCTGTCCCAAAACAGGGTTTGCAAAAGTGACCCGCTTACGGGGAATACCGACTGCTGGATTCTGACCGCTAACTATACTGCAATACCATCTCCCTCCGTGTTTTTTCATTTACTGCCCCGATTACCTGCTCATTAATGGGGTTTGTACTTTCCTTCCCCGTTTGGGGATTATATTCAGGCACAATTTCTTTCAGCAGCGATTTTATCCCTGCCGTATCACCTCTGTCTGCGGCTGATAACAGCTCTTCAATCTTTTCTTCCAGGTCACGATACATCATTCCATTGCTGCCATTACCTTTCAATACCATGAGCCGTTCGTGGGGAGTAGCAACAATATGTTCCCCTTCGGTAATCAGCTCTTCATAAAGTTTTTCTCCCGGCCTGAGTCCGGTAATGTTTATCTTTATATCTCTATCAGGATCAAACCCATACAGCCGGATTAAATCCCTGGCCATATCAATGATCTTTATTGGTTTACCCATTTTCAGGATGTAAATTTCACCGCTCTTGCCAATTGCTCCGGCCTGCAAGACAAGCTGCACAGCTTCATTGATAGTCATAAAGTACCGGATAACCTCCGGATGAGTAATGGTCAGCGGCCCGCCTCTGGCAATCTGTTTCTTAAAAAGCGGAACCACGCTTCCCGCACTTCCGATGACATTGCCAAACCGCACAGCCATGATTTTCGATTGCAGGGGCACCCCTGCGATGGCAGCTTCCTTGTACTTTAGCTGAAGGATAATCTCAGCCACCCTTTTGCAGGCACCCATAACATTGGTAGGCCGTACAGCCTTGTCTGTAGAGATAAGGACAAACTGCTCTACTCCTGCCTTCAAGGCCACATCCAGGAGGTTCTTGGTACCCAGGATATTATTATATACTCCCTCCCAGGGATGCATCTCCATCATGGGTACATGTTTATAGGCTGCAGCGTGAAAAACTACCTGGGGCTCGAATTGCTCGAAAATTCTTTTCAGCCTGGGCAAGCAGGTTATTGAGCCCAGGACCGGCACCAGCCCCTGTTTGGGGAAGATATCCTTCAGTTCCATTTCGATATCGTACAGACTGCTTTCTGCCCGGTCGAGCATAATCAGGTTCTTCGGTTTATACCGGGCTATCTGACGACAGCACTCAGAGCCGATCGAGCCGCCTGCACCGGTTACCAGAACACATTTTCCGCTCAGGTAAGCACCGATCCTGTCCATATCCAATTCAACCTGATTCCTCCCCAGAAGATCGGCGTAAGATATATCGCGAATTGCTGATAGATGAACCTTGCCGTTCATTAACTCTCCGAAACCCGGGATGATCTTGCACTGTATGCCGGTTTTTTGACAACAGGTTACCATGGATCGCATCTTTTCTTCGGATGCGGAAGGGATAGCAATAATAATTTCACTAAGATCAATGTCTTTCACAAGTGAGGTAATCCTCTGTATGTTCCCCAATACCTTAACACCATGAATAAACCGGTTGATTTTATCAGGATCATCGTCGAGGAAGCCGACTACGGTATAACCAAGAGCAGGATTATTATTAATCTCGCGAAGGATCATCTCTCCAGCGTCACCGGCCCCTATAATCAATACCTTTCTTTTCCTTCCGGCATCGTGGTTACTTTTCCTCCAGATAATTTTTCCCTGTTTGCCCTGGACGAGAGCAATTCTGAGCATTAATCGAAACCCTCCGATAAGATAAACCGTAAGAAAACTGTCTATAAGAAATACAGAACGTGCAATGCCTTGAAAGCCGTAAGTAATCCGGATAAGCAATATAATAGAGAGTGAGCTGACTATGGATGCCTTGATGATATTTCCCAAATCCCGCAAACCTGTGTAGCGCCATACACCTCGATAAAGGCCGTAATAAGAGAAAATCAGAATTTTTATCAAGACAATGGGAAACAGGGTATTTTTAAAATTGAAATATTGGATATGAGAAAATCTTAAGTCAAAACGAAGATAGTACGAACCCCAATACGAGATTGTAAACAGCAAAGCGTCTGCAAGGAGAACAAACAGCAGATTTTTTCTGAGCTTATGCCTGATGTCGGACACACAATTGTCGAGCATAGAGATCTCCTTTAACCATGTGTGAATCCAGTTCTTTGAAAGGTATACGGCATCATATGAGAGGGACGGGACGAGAATGTCCCGCTGAGGTTTTGTCCGAAAAGATTTCGGCGTGAACTGCGACATCCGGATAATACTGGTGAACTGCTTGCTGAATATTCTGCTTATATTGCCGGTTGATATGATATGCCTTCCTGAAGCAGCGGATAAAACGGCCAAAAGCTTTCCGGCATGCCATTTCATCTTCCATTTCCATTATTTTTGATTTCCACAGCCAATAGCATCCTGCGGAAAAATTAATATTTGCCGACTCAGGCATGAGAGAGAGGGATCTGTCGTACTCCTTTTCTGAAGCCTCCATAAGAGGCTGCAGTTGATGTAAATCTTCAAACCGCTCTCCCGATTTCAGCATATGTTCAGCTAATTTCAAATGGTAATAGGGATTCACCGGATTCAGTTGAATGGCTTTCCTGAGAGCAAGAAGAATCAAATTGTTCAAAACCTGCCCTTCCTCCTCTTTCCGGCTATTCTCATCCGGTGTTTCCTGATCTCTTTTTTTTCCGAGCAGGAAAGCCAGCCAATGAAAATATTCCGCATTCCCCCTCTCGTAATGAATAGCCGTACAGGCATTCTCCAGAACGGGGGATATCATCCCTTCAAGAGTGCTGTCAGGAAGAGTGGGAAGAGCCCTTTCCGCCAGCCAGGGTTTTACCACCACCACCACTGCACAGCAAAACCCACCCGTCACTGCCAGAGCCAGAGGCCATCGAAGCCAGCCGGGGAAGCTGACGGTCACTTTTTGAGGCATTTTCCTTATCCGCCCCCCACTCCGTAAGCTGCTTTCTCTCTGCCAGATCAGGGACGCCAGGGCAATCCCCATAGCCATACTCAACAGCAGGGCATTGGCTGGAATATGCATATTAAAATCTCCGAAACTGTGCAAGGCCAGCGAGACCATAGCGCCCATGCCTCCCAAACCGATCCCGATACTGAAGCTGTTTTTTCTTTTTCTCCAGAGAGAAAAGAAATATCCCAAACAAAACAGAAAAGAAACAGTGACCAGACCAAGCCCCAGGAAACCCGTTTCCGCGCCAAGCTCAATCCAGTCATGGTGGGCATGGTCTATATCATAGGTTTCATCTTCAGGATCCTGGTATCTCCGGTAAGCCTCTCTGAATGTTCCCCAGCCTGTTCCCAGCAGCGGGAAATCTTTTATCAAGCCCAGGGATGTTTTGGCAAAACGCACCCTGACTTCGCTGTCTTCGGCGATGTTTTTAAAATTTTGAACTGTTCTCTCCACTCCTGTCCGAAGCCCATAGATCAGGGCTATCGAGCAGATGATTAAAGAGACAGTGGCATACCGCCTGAACCGTTTTCGAAAAAATAAGATGCTGTTCATGAAGAGGAAACTCACGGCCAGGGAAATAATCCCTCCCCGGGATCCGGAAAGTATCAGCCCCAGGACCATCATGGCTATCAGGAAAATAATGAGGGTGGTTTGAGAGAGAATTGAATTCCCGAGATCGAGGGATAACAAAAATCCTCTGATTCCCTTAATCTGGCTGCGGGACCTTTCTCTTGCCCTGATTCGCCTTCCGGCAGTGGCAATCAGAAATCCGAAGGTAATGGGAATGGTAATTTCCAGCAGGCCAGCCAGGTGGTTTTTGTTGATATATGTCCCTGTGACCCACGACACTGACCGGATATTTTCAAACCACCAGATATGCGAATATCCCCCTGAAAAACGCAAGATCCCATAGATCGCTTCGAAAATGCCCACAAAGACAAAAGCATAGACCAGCCCCTGGATTTTTTCCTGCGCGTCTGCCCAGTTGATAATCAGGAAAAATACCCCAAGATAGGCCATGACCCTATATAAGCCCATCCTGGTAGCGTATCGATAGAACGATAAGGAGATAAAGGCTGGAACTGTCTCAAGCGCCAGATTGTACACCCTGAATGTTTCGGGGGAGATGACTTTTACCCATGAGCTTGGCCAGGGTATCAACTGCAGGAGGATAAGGCCGATAAAGAGAAGCCCGAGGGAATGAAACGGCATCCACTCCACCAGCAGGAAATAATGTTTTTCCCTTGATCCTTTGATTATTGCTGATGGCGAATTCAGAATCCGGCTTACAAGCCAGCCGAACCACAGCAGGAGTACGCCGATCTCCATGACGGTGAACGAAAAAATGTGCACCGCCCCAAAAGCCAGAGGACAATAGATGATTAAAAAGATCAGCCCTGATTTTATGAGCTTGTTCAATGGGCAGGTTCCTCAATTTCCTTCATTACAGTTTTATAGATTTCTGCAATCTCTTTCCCGGTACGCTTAACATCTAACAAATTTTGAGTGAGGGCTTGGCCTCGCCGGGCCCGTATTAATGATTCATCTGGATCGCGCAGCACATCGATGATGGCCTTTGCAAGTAAATCCGGACGCCGAGAGGGTACCAGCCAGCCGCTCTCCCCGTCAATCACTAGATCGGGGAAGCCCCCAACTCTGGTAGCAATAGTTGGGCGGCAAGCCAGCAGTGATTCGACAACTCCTCCCAAATTCTCGGAATGGGATGGATGTACTGCAACATCGAAGTCTGGATAGAGTTGAGGTACATCCATTCTTGTGCCGAGAAAAAAAATCCGCTCTCCACATCGTTTTTTGCCATATTTCATAACGCTATCTTCATAAGCAATAGCATTGTTCCAGGCACCACCAATGAAAACACCAGCTATATCGAGACCTTTCTCAAGACAGATTGAGATCGCATCAATTAGATCTTCATGCCCCTTAATACCTCGAGTTTGCCGCAGATACCACTTAGGTGCATACATGAAAGCTACCATGCCAACCAATCTTACCTTGTCATCAATACCTAATTCCTTTCGAAGCTTATGTTTCTCATGAACAGTAAAAATAGCCGGATCCGTACCATAATATGATAAAAACAGTCGATTCCGAGTGATTCCAGAGGCGCTATACCTTTCATAGCTCCATCGACACGAGGCGATCCAATAATCCAGCGATCCTGCAGTGGCTATTTCCGCTCGCCGAAAGAAAGCATGTTCCAGATGCAAAGGTCCGGGAACTTGAAACAACCTGGGAATTGGATGGTTTTTCCCAAGGGCTAAGCGCATAGTTAGGGTAGTCCCTACGAAATTGGTAATGTCAATCGAAAATTCCCCCACCGTGACAGCCGAAAATTCCCCCACCCCCAAATTATAAATTTATAAAATAGTTAACAAGTGAAATTAGTTGTTGAGATTGTGAATAGGGTGGAAACCT
>JBFLZW010000007.1 GCA_040755755.1 bacterium
GGGATTCCTGGACGGTGTAGAGGAGATTTGATTTGACTCGAAAAACAAAGTGGGCCTGGACCCGGAGGATAGCATGAAGCAGTTGGAAGCACATGTATCCTCGATCTGCAATGTAAGTCACTCCACTTGACCAGAGTATTAAGCATATAGATCAAAAAGTTAACGAAATTAAAACAGAGGGAGACAAAATTGAGGCTGATAATAAAACTACTCGTTGGTGGGTAGTAGGAACTGGTATTGCTGTTATCTTTGGGATCGCTGCAATTTTCTTTTCCTTTGCACAACTTCAAAATTCCTGGATGCAGCAGATTTTCTCTTTTGTGAGCAAAGCACTTTTAAAGTAGTCGGTCCCGAATCGATGCGTCAACATCGATCCAGGGCCTAGACGTCATGGTTTAAACCGAAGCCTTACCACTATTCCCAGATTTGATTTTGATATAGGCGTAAAGCGTAGGTGGAGATACTCCGACGATATTACAGATTTGGCTGACAGTATGCTTTTTTTCCTCGTGAAGCTTCTTGGCCAGGTCAACCCGGACTTTATGAAGGCTCTTGGGCCTTCCACCTCTCCTGCCTCTTAGACTCCTGCTACAATCTGCTCCAATCGGGAAAAATGGTACTTGCCAGAAAGGGCATAAGTTGTTAAAATAAAACACTGGGAATGGATGGGGCACTGGTGGCTTCCCTGGACTTCAAATCCAGTGGCAGGCCCTGACAAGGTCTGCGGTGGGTTCGATTCCCACACATTCCCGCCAGGCATTTTCCCGTGCGGCAAATTCCTTTCTTTCAATGCGGGCTGAAAAACCTGACTGCAAATCTTGACATCTCAGTGGAAACCTGCTATTTTGATTCTCACCTATGGCGTTCGTTATCACTCCGAAAACAGTTCGCATTATGACCTACAACGTCCACAGTTGCATTGGAAGGGACAGAAAAGCATCCCCTTTCCGGATAGCCGAGGTCATTGCGCAGTGCGATCCTGATATTGTTGCCCTTCAGGAGGTCGATGTAGGCCGGGCCCGTACCGGCGGGGTCGATCAGGCCCAGACAATTGCCGATCACCTGAATATGGATTTCCATTTCCATCCGGCCATCAAAATCGAAGAAGAGCGCTATGGCAACGCCATCCTGAGCCGTTATCCGATGCATTTGGCCAGCGCAGGACCGCTTCCGACATTCCCTGCTTTTCGCCCCCTGGAAAAAAGGGGTGCACTGCGGAGCATAGTCAACCTCGGCAGCCGAACGATCCAGGTTATTAATACCCACCTGGGGCTTAACCGCCGTGAGCGGATGGTTCAGGCCGATGCCCTTCTTGGATCGGACTGGCTGACCCATCCGACCTGCCGACCGCCATTTATCATCTGTGGTGATTTCAATGCCATGCCCGGCTCTGCCGTCTACCAAAAGTTCCGGAAAGTGCTGCTTGACGCTCAGCACTGCCTGAGCAGCCGCCGTCCTTCCAATACCTGGCCAACCCTGTACCCTTTTATCCGCATTGATCATGCCTTTATCAGCCCTGAGATTACGGTGCGCCGCATCGAGACCCCCCGCACGCCGCTGACGCGCCTGGCCTCCGACCATCTTCCCCTGATTATCGATGTCCACTTGTAGTAAATACTGATTATATCAGTAATTTCTCCCAACTCGCGGCCTTGACAAACACCCGCTGGGGTGGTAAGATGAGTCAAATCAAACCAATACCCTGGCAAAAAACCTGAAACCTTGAAATAGGGAAAGGAAGTACCGTAACCATGACCGAGTATGACCCGGAAAGGGAACAGAAAATAGCCCGCTGTATCCGCTGCCGCTCTGAGTTTTCCGCCGCTCAATTGCGCGGGAAAAGAAGTTGCCCGACCTGCGGTGACACCGGACAACCGCTCTCGATGGAAGACGATGTAACCGTTACGATAAACTGGCATGAGCTGCGCATTCTCTGCTCCTGGGCAGAAAAATGGAGCGAGCATAGTATTTCCTCCACTCAGATTTCAACCTCAGATGATTTCATGACCATCTACTCGATTATCGGGGCCTTGCAGGAGCAATATCCCTTCTTTCAGCCGCTCAGCCCGGGAGGGGAACTGCAAAAACTGGTTCGAAGCGGCCATAAAGTTCACTGACCAACAGCACAGCAGCAGTCAAAACCCTTTCGTCCTGTCTCACAGGTATACGCCTGCCGGACTTTTCTCCTCCAAGGTAGCAGCTTTTCTCCTCAAATGTCGATCTTTGGCTTAAAACCGTGGTCAAACAGCAAGGAGAAAAAAAGTATGGACAAGGAGTTAACGATCAAGATTGGAGGGGAGGCGGGACAGGGGCTGGTCACCATAGGCAGTGTTTTGTCCAATCTCTTCAGCCGGGGGGGATGGTATGTTTTTTCCAGCCAGGATTATGAGTCCCGGATCCGGGGTGGCCACAATATCTTTCAGATGCGGATTGCCGACGATCCCATCTGGGCCATGTCCGACCGGGTGGATGTCCTGATAGCCCTGGACAGGGAAACCCTGTACCTTCATCTTCCCGAACTGCACGACAACAGTGTGGTGATCTATGATGGAGAAAAGATTCAGGCCCCGCCATCGGGAAAAGTGAAGCTCATGAGTGTACCCATGGACCGGATAGCCAGAGAAAGCGGCGGGCCGATTCTGGCCAATACCGTGGCTCTGGCCGCAACCGTGGGGCTGCTCGGCTACGAGATAAAATACCTGGAAGATTACCTGCGGCTGACCTTTGGGAAAAAAGGGGAGCAGATAATCCGGGAAAACACTCAGGCTGCCCGCAGGGGCCATGAAGAGGCACTGCGGATCTGCCGTGAAAAAAGGGAAGTCTGCCCCTTTCAGGTCCGGCCCCTCGATGCTCCGACCAAGATGCTGGTCAGCGGAAATGAGGGAGTAGCTCTGGGGGCTCTGGCCGCCGGATGTAAATTTTATTCCGGGTATCCGATGACCCCATCTACCGGCATTCTTACCTATATGGCTTCCAAGGCCGATCAGTTTGGGGTGGTGGTAGAGCAGGCCGAGGATGAGATTGCGGCCATCAATATGGTCATTGGAGCAAGCTTTGCCGGGGCGCGGGCCATGACCGCCACTTCCGGCGGAGGGTTTGACCTGATGACCGAAGGGTTTTCCCTGGCCGGGATGACCGAAACGCCAATTGTGGTTGTCCTTGGTCAGCGCCCTGGTCCGGCTACCGGCCTTCCGACCAGGACCGAACAGGCGGAATTGCAATACGCCATCCATGCATCACATGGCGAGTTCCCCCGCATGGTGCTCGCTCCGGGAACTCCCGAGCAGGCTTTCTACCTCACGGCTCATGCCTTTAATCAGGCTGAAAAATATCAGATTCCGGTCATTATTCTGACCGATCAGTATCTGGCTGACTCCTATTTTTCTCTTGACAGGCCACTGGACCCGGACAAAATCACCATTGACCGCTGCCTGCTCTCGGAAGAGGAACTTGGCCGGATGAAGGAAGAGTACCGCAGATATGCATTGAGCGAGACCGGAATATCCCCCCGGACTATCCCGGGGCAAAGCCGTCACCTGGTCATGGCTGATTCGGATGAGCATGACGAGTATGGTCATATCATCGAGGACCGGGAAACCAGAAGCAGGCAGGCAGCCAAGAGGATGAAAAAGGAGCAGATGATGGAGCAGGATATTCTTCCTCCGAATATCTATGGTCACCTGAAAGCGAAAAACATCATTATCTGCTGGGGCTCGACGTGGGGAATCGTCCATGAGACCATGAAAAAACTGCATGACGAAGGGGAAGATGTGGCCATGCTGCATTTTACCCAGATCTGGCCTTTCCCCTCCCGGCAGGTCAAGGACCTGCTCAGAGACCGTGATGAATTGATTTGCATCGAAAATAACGCTACCGGGCAGTTGGCCAGCATCATCCGGGAAAAAACCGGCATGGCCATGGATGAAAAAATTCTGCAGGCTGACGGGCGGCCTTTCTCGGTTCAGTATCTTTTTGAGACTGTTCAGGAGGTGATACGGTAAATGCTGACCAGGGATGATTATCAGGGAACCAAAGAAGCATGGTGTCCGGGCTGCGGGAATTTCGGCATTCTGAATGCCGTTAAAAAAGCCCTGCTCGATCTGCAATTGCCGCCTGAAAAGATACTCATGGTTTCAGGCATCGGTCAGGCCAGCAAACTTCCTCACTATCTGCGGTGCAACTTCTTCAACGGTCTGCATGGCCGGGCTCTGCCAGTGGCATTGGCTGCCAAGCTGGCCAACCCGGAGATGACGGTCATTGTCCATAACGGAGACGGGGATTGCTATGGCGAGGGGGGGAACCATTTCCTCCATAACATCCGCCGGAATCCTGACATTACCTGCATCGTGCACGATAACAAAGTCTATGGTCTGACCAAGGGACAGGCATCGCCAACTTCGGATAAGGGTTTCACAACCAAAGTGCAGACCCACGGGGTCTTCAATGAACCATTCAACCCGCTGGCCATCGCTATCAGCATGAATTGCAGCTTTGTCGCCAGGGGATATGCAGGCGATCTGAGCTATCTGGCCGAGCTCATCAAAAAGGGGATTCAGCACAAGGGATTCTCGTTGATCGATGTCCTCCAGCCTTGCCCGACCTTCAATCATGTCAATACCTTCAGATGGTATCAGGAGCGGGTCTATCACCTGGAAGAGGATAAGGAATTCGATCCGGGAAACCCGTTGAAAGCCTTCTACAAAGCCCGGGAGTGGGGAGACCGCATCCCGCTGGGAGTCTTCTACCTCCATCCAAGGCCGACCATTGAAGAGAATATCCCGGCCCTTCAGGCAGGCCCACTGTACCGGCAAAAGATCCAACCAAACAGGATTCTGGATATCATGGAGGAATTTTACGCTTCACCGGGGGAAAAACCCTGGCTGCGGGGGAGATGATTCATAAGGAAAGTGGTCAGTGATCAGTGGCCAGTCAGAATAAATACCTGTCTCTCTACCGGACACTTTAAAAAAAGTCTCAGCGGCCACAACAGGGGCTCCCTGCGTCATTCCCGCGAAAGCGGGAATCCGGTCGTCTACCTCCGGGGCAGAGGCCAGGCGCCGGGGGTCTGCGCCCCTACGGTGGGTACCTGCTCCTTGTTTTACCGATAACTGTCTCCTGTCTTTTTTACTGATCACTGACCACTAACCACTTCCCCTACCCCTTCAGCACGGCCAGGGGGGTCAATTTGGCGACTTTGCGGCTGATCCCTGCTTCGTGGGCGACTCTGACCACATCGGCCACATCCTTGTATGCCTCGGAGATTTCTTCCACCACGGTACGCTTGCCCGGCGAGCGGACCAGGATACCCCGGTCTTCCATTTCCCGGATGATGGCCCGGCCCTTGGCCACTTTTGCGGCCTGATGGCGGCTCATGACTCTCCCTGCTCCATGACAGGTGCTGCCGAAGGTATCGGTCATGGCTTTTTCTGTACCGAGCAGAACAAAGGAATACCGGCCCATATCGCCGGGAATCAGGACCGGCTGGCCGATGCTCCGGTAATCTGCGGGAATGAGCGGATGATGGGCCGGGAAGGCCCGGGTGGCCCCTTTGCGGTGGACGCAGACTTTACGTTTTTGGCCGTCGATGATAAATTCTTCGATCTTGGCTATGTTATGGCAGACATCGTAAATAAGATCCAGGCCAATATCCTGGGCTGACCGGTCGAGCACCTGCTGAAAGCTCTGCCGCACCCAGTGGCCCATCAGTTGCCGGTTGGTGAAGGCGAAATTGGCTGCGCAGGCCATGGCCGCGAGGTAATTTTTCCCCTCTTTCGACTGAACGGGTGCACAGGCCAACTGCCGGTCAGGAAGCTCGATGCCGTATTTTTGGGCAGCATCCAGCATGACATCGAGATTATCCTCGCAGACCTGATGCCCAAGCCCCCGGGATCCGGAATGGATCATGACCGTAATGCCATCCGGCTCAAGTCCGAGCACCCTGGCTGCCTCCATGTCGAATATTTCAGCAACCGAGGCGATTTCCACAAAATGGTTCCCGGAGCCTAAAGTCCCTATTTCAGGTCTTCCCCGCTCCAGGGCTTTTTTCGAGAGAAGGTCAGGATCAGCCCCGGCAATGCAGCCGCGATCTTCGATATGGGCAAGGTCCTGCTCTGCCCCGTATCCCTGCTGAACAGCCCAGGCAGCTCCCCTGGTCAGAACCTCGCGCTCGTCCGCAGGGCCAAGCTTCAGGTCTTTTCTCCGTGAACCTACGCCGGAGGGGATATTGCGAAAGATGGCCTCAATCAGCTTTTGCAGGTCAGCCTGGATATCGCCTTTGCGGAGATTAGACCGCATCAGCTGGACCCCGCAGTTGATATCGTAGCCGACCCCTCCAGGGGAAACAACGCCTTCATCGAGATTAAAGGCCGCCACCCCGCCAATCGGAAACCCATAGCCCCAATGGATATCCGGCATAGCCAGGGAATGGCCGACAATACCGGGCAGGCAGGCTACATTGGCTACCTGGACAAGGCTCATATCCCGCTGAATATCCTCCATCATCTGCTGATCGGCATAGATAATCCCGTCCGTTCTCATTTTCCCTTCGCGGGGGATCCGCCAGCGGTAATCATCGATTTTTTGTACTTTTGGGTTCGCTGCTGCTTCTGGCATGGATTTTACCCTTTACACATCAAAAATAATGGTTGCTTCCCATATTTCGTTCACTTTGTGGATGGAAAGCTGATGGTGAGTCACGGCCTTGATGCCGGTCTTGATCTCGTGCCGGTCCGGGGCGTAGTGTTCTCCCCGGCCAACGGCTTCCACCCGGTTTTCACCCAAAGACCGGATTTCGCATGTTTGAAACAGCCACTGATCCACTTCGAACAGATAGAGAAGCTCACTCAGCCAGGCTACGAGCAGGCGCTCCCAGCCATGACTTTCCACCACAATCTGTTTTTGCAGGGATGGCTGAATACTCTCCCGTTCAGTGAGGATGTCGAAAAAGGCTTTGCCGGCGTTCTCAAACAGTCCTTTAAGCTCACGGCCAAAGACCCTCACGCCGATGTCTCCCGTGTGCTCGATATATTCGTATTCAGGATGGTGATTATCCAAGGCCGACTCCATCGATTGCAGCACCACAGGAAGGACAGTGGGCATCCTTGACGATATTATCCTTCAGAAAGAAGCCCTTTCGTTTGATCAGTGGAATCCCGCACTGGTAGCAATAGGTATTCTCCCCCTCATCTCCCGGTATGTTTCCGGTATAGACATACCGCAGTCCGGCCTTCAGGCCGATTTCCCTGGCCTTGTGGAGCGTCTCCTTCGGCGTTCTTGGCACATCGGTCAATTTATAGGCTGGACAAAACATGGTTACATGCCAGGGAATGGCCGGGTCAATGTCCACCAGAAAATGAGCGATTTCATTCAGCTCCTCAGGAGAATCGTTATGATGAGGAATAACCAGGGTGGTGACTTCAATCCAGATTCCCAGCTCGTGGTATAACCGGATGGAATCCAGTACCGGCGCAAGCCGTGCCCCGCACATCTTGAGGTGCCGCTGTTCGTTGAAGCCTTTCAGGTCAATATTGGCGGCATCGATCAGGGAGTAGGCCGCCCGCAGGGCCTCCGGGGTAATGTAGCCATTGGTTACCAGGACGTTTTTGATTCCCCTGCGTCTGGCCAGCTGAGCGGTATCCAGTACATACTCCAGAAAGATGGTCGGTTCCGTATAGGTGTAGGCAATGCTTTCGCAGCGGTTGATCATGGCTGATTCGACGATCTCCTCAGGATGAAGGCCCCTGCCGATAATCTGACCGCCTTCATTGGCTACCTGCGAGATCGAAAAATTCTGGCAATTCAGACAGCGGAAATTGCAGCCCACCGTAGCTATGGAAAAACTCCGGCTGCCAGGGTAAAAATGGAAAAATGGTTTTTTTTCAATTGGATCTACCTGGTCGGCAATTGCTTTCCCATATACCAGGCTATACAGTGTGCCATCAATGTTTCTTCGCACCCCGCACACCCCGATCCTCCCCGGCTGAATCAGGCACCGGTGGCTGCACAGGTAGCATTGGACTTTCTGGTCCGGCCTTTTTTCATAGAATCTGGCCTCTTCCATTGCCGATCCCTTCCTTTCTATCCCTACGGTGTACCGTCAGCATCTTCCCCTTATACTCCTTCGGTCTGTTCGGGAAAAATTCCTTCGCATCAGGAGTCAAAATGCCGGATTCAGTATAAAGACTCATTCTCCCGGTCTGCAAGCTCATGATTCCTGATCCGGTTGCCATTACCAGCGACTTCGATATTGTATTTTCTGAGCTTCCGGAAGATAGTCGTAAGGTCTAATCCTGATATCCTGGCCATCATTTTTTTGTCGCCGTTACAGGCCTTCAGGAGGTCTTCCAGGTAGCTCTTTTCAAAGGTTTCTTTGGCTTTTTTGTAGGTTTGGGTAAAAATGTCAGTGTTATCAATTTCATAGTGACGCGTGGCGCGAATTTCATCAGGGAGACAGGATACATCAATCGTATCTCCCTCACAAAGGGCGACCCCCCGCCGGATTATATTTTCGAGCTGGCGGACATTTCCAGGCCAGTGGAAATCCATCATCAGTTTCATGGCTTCAGTGGAGATGCCGATAACTTTTTTCTTCTCTTTCTCGACAAACTTTTTCAAAAAGGAGTGCGCCAAAACAGGGATATCCTCTTTCCTCTCCCTGAGGGGAGGTAATTTGATGGTGACTGCATTGATCCGGTAGTGAAGATCTTCCCGGAACTTTCCATCCTCCACAGCCCTGGAAAGGTCCTTATTGGTAGCGCAGATAATCCGCACATCACAATACAGCGTCTCATGCCCGCCCACTCTTTGAAACTCGCCTTCCTGGAGAACCCTGAGCAATTTTACCTGAAAGCTCGGGGATGCCTCCGCGATTTCATCCAGCAGGAGAGTCCCGCCGTCCGCCTCCTCAAAGAGTCCCTTACATCCTTGCGGCGGAGCACTGGTAAACGGTGCATTAGGTACGCAGCCAAACAGGATGGTTTCCAGGATTTCCTGCGGGAACGCACCACAATTGACGCGGAGGAATTTCTTGCCAGCGCGGCGGCTATTTTTGTAAATCTCCCTGGCAGCCAGTTCCTTACCAGTTCCGTTTTCTCCTGTCAGCAGGATACTGATATCACTCGGAGCGACCCTCCTGATAAGGTCAAGGGCTTCCTGAATCTTGGCAGAGGTGCCGATCATGGCACTGTTTTCAAGCTGGAGGGCCAGTTGCCCCTGGAGAATAGCATTTTCTCTTACGATTTTTTGATGTTCCAGGACCTTCTCGATGCGCAGGAGGATTTCCGCAGGTCGAGGGAAAGGCTTGGAGATAAAATCTTCAGCCCCCGTCTTTACTGCCTGGACCGCAATATCCGCAGTCCCGTGTCCGCTGATCATGACTACCACTACATCCGGCTGCATTATTTTCAGCCGCCGCAGGACCTGCATCCCATCCATGCTGCCAGGCAGTTGCAGGTCAAGGAGTACCAGATCGAATATCTCCTGAGTAAAGAGCCTTAAACCCTCATCTCCATCTTCAGCGGTTATTACTGTATAGCCTTCATCACCTAAAAGACTTTTAAAATACCCCCGGGGGATTTCCTCATCATCGATAACCAGTACTCTCTTCTTCTTCTTCATTCCTGCATTACCTTTCCTGAATCAAATAAGATAACCTCGATCAATCTTGTTACCCGTCCGTTGGATTGAAAAGCTATCCTTGGTATGGGTGATCGGGAAATACATCCTCCATACTGACTAGTGGTCATTGACCATTAGAGTGGCGATTTTTCAATCTGAAACTTTTTCAGCTTTCGGATGAGAGTCGCACGGCCTAATCCTGATGTCCTGGCCGTGGTGGTAGTAATATTGCCGCCGCATGCCCGCAGGAGGTTTTTCAGATAAAACTTTTCAAACATTTCTTTGGCAGCCCGATAATTTAATGGGCAAATCTCACTGTTATCGGCTTGTGCTGCCTCTTTGAAAATCTTAAAGACCTCCTGCATTCTGACAGATGTATCGATCATTCCAGGGGCCTGGAGCTCTTCTAGCTGTGCGCGCACGGAGTCAAGCTCCCTGCGGATGTCCCGATGTTCCAGGGCCTTCTCGATGCGCAGAAGGATCTCCTCAGGGCTGTCAAAGGGTTTGGAGATGAAATCTTCAGCCCCCCTCTTTACTGCCTCGACCGCAACGTCCGAGGCCCCGTGCCCGCTGATCATGATTATCACCGTCTCCGGCTGCATGGTTTTCAGCCGCCGCAGGACCTGCATCCCATCCATACTGCCGGGTATTTTCAAGTCAAGGAGCACCAGACCGAATATTTCCTGAGTAAAGAGCCGAATACCCTCATCTCCATCACCAGCAATGGTTACTCCATATCCCTCATCACCGAGAAGATTTTTAAAGAATCCCTGAGTGAATCCATCATCATCAATAAGCAGTATCTTATCCTTTCTTTTCATTCCTGCTTCACACCTCATCCAAAAGCCTTGGAGAAAACCCCCGGGTATATTCCTCGTCATCAATGACCAGTACTCTTTTGTTTTTTTTCATCTCTGTTTCACCTCTCCTGAATGCAGAGAGAATCGGTCATCCGTCAGCCTTGACGACCGGTTTAAAAACCATCCTTCGGATGGGCGATCGGAAAGTGAACCATGAATGTTGCTCCCTTTCCTTCCTCGCTCTCCACTTCAATTGTCCCATTATGGGCTTTTATAATACCGTAAGCGATGCTTAGGCCGAGCCCGGTTCCAGAATCCTTATCTTTCGTGGTGAAAAAAGGATCGAATATTTTGTCTATAATAGATTTTGGTATACCGGAGCCGGAATCAGTAAATTTGATAATCACGTAATCCTGGTCGGCTGCCTGATCGCGGACGATTTCGGAAGATATCCTGATCGTTCCTCCCGTCGGCATGGCATGGAAGGCATTCATCAGAAGATTTAAAAATACCTGCTGAATCTGGGTTACATTTCCTTCTATGGGAGGCAGTGTCCGGCCAGTATCCCGAATGATTTTTATGTTCCCAACCTTGAGGGTATTTTCGATCAGGACAATAGTGCTGTCGATAACAGCCTGCAAGTCCAGCAGTTCAAAGTTGAAATGATGAGGCCGCGAAAAATTCAAAAGGTTCTTGACAATATCCTTGCACTGGAGGGCCCCTCTTTCGACTATATCGAGCATTTCCCGGTTCGGATCATTCGGCCCGATTTTTCTTTGCAGCAATTGAACATAGTTCAGAACACCCACCAGGGGATTATTCAACTGATGGGCCAGGCCGCTCGCCAACTCTCCGATGGCCGCCAGTTTGCCTGCCTGGATTAATTTGAGCTGCATGCCGACCTGCTGGGTAATGTCCTGCACCAGACACAATACCTGGATAATGTTGCCGTTGATATCCATAAGCGGTGTAGTAGTCAGTTGATAGTGCTTGCGTTCTCCTTCACTATTGACCAGGCTGTGTCTTACCCTGTGAACTATGCCGCTTTCAAAGGTAGCCCGCATCATGCATTTTTCACAATTCCGGGAGCCCCGTTTAAATAATATATAACACGGCATCCCTTCGAGGGTACGGTCTGATCTGAACCACTCCTCCATAGTCCGGTTCGACCAGATTACTTTGTAGTTACTATCAATAATTATTAACCCTGCTCCAATTGCGCTGATGATATTCTCCAGCTTTCTTTTTTCCTGCTGCAACCGCACGTTGACGTAAGCGGTCCGCTGTCGGAGCTCCTCCTGCTGAATCTTCAGGTCATGCCGCTCCAGCGTCCTCTGAATCACCATATAGAGCCTGGTCAAGTAATCCCCCCCCTTATTCACATAATCATAAGCCCCCATTTTCATGGCCTGGACAGCGACCTGCTCGTTGCCATGTCCGGTGATCATAATGGTAGGGATGTTGAGGTTTCTTTTTCTCATGGACCAGAGAAACTCAAGTCCATTCATTTGGGGAAGGGAGTAATTGAGCAGAATCACATCGTATTTATCCTTTCCCAATAACTCAAGGCCTTTCTCTCCACTGTCTGCGGCGGTGATATCCATGTCCAGGGGACCGCTCAGTAAGGCATCCTTAATAAGCTGCTGGTGCTGGGGACTGTCCTCGACCAGCAATAATCGAATCCTTGAGGAGCGCTCTGTTCCTTCTGCGGATAGATCCTCTTTTACCACAAAATCCTTATTACCCGTATTGTCCATAAACTTTCTTTTTACCTTACCAAGTCATAATTGTTAGTATTAGATGATAAAATTATGAAGTCTCTTTGATTGAATATAACAAAACATGCCCGATTTGTAAATGGGATTCCCGGCCCAAGTAATCTGGTATTAAAATTATGCCATTGATATTTTACGGAAAATAGTGTATAATCTCCATAAATAAATCATAACTGATAATTTTCTTCACAATACCAAAAAGGAACTCTAAGTACATGAATAAAAGATCGCCTTTACTCCTGGTGACCGGTATTCTGTTTCTCTGGTCCGCTACTCTTCTTTCAGGGAATACCTGTGCACAACTCTACCCCTATCCGGGGGCAACAAACCCGCTCCTTTCTACAGCTTATCTGTCACTCTATCTCAGTCCTTACTATTACAACACGATGGTACCCATGTCCTCTTTCGGACAGTTTGATCCATCCATCAACCTGAACGATGTTACTCTTTCCCTTGATATCCTTTACAGTCCGTCTCAGTACCGAACCTTTGACCCAAGCTCCCTGAAGGGACTTTATCAGTTTTCCCCATCTCCATTCAACTACGTCTGGAATTCTCTGGTGGATAGTCAGGACAGCACGCAAACTGTTAACCCCTACTTTGCCACCCCCTTCTATTATCCCCTGCTGAATAAAGACTACTTCGCCACCAACCCGGCCGAACGCAGCATTCCTCTTTCTCTGTATACTCTCTATTCGTTCGCCCCTCATCTGCCGGAGCTGTTTTATTCCGCCACCCAGGCAGGACTGGCCCCAGCCCAAAATTTTATGAATGCCCTGGGGTTGTCACTGCTGCCGATTGTATAAATATTATACTCTATTGCTGAAAGTATTTCAAAAAAGCCGATGCTCATCTCATAATTAGCCGAAAAGAAAAGATAAGGTGTCCTCTTGAATCTTGAATTGCGGATAAAATGTTCGACATGCATAATAATATTTTGCTCCATTCAATATCGATTTTAAAATCCAGATAAAACATTAATTCAATTAGATATCTGCTTTTTTTCTAAACCCTTACCTGAAAATAGAATACTCTGAATCGATCCTAAGCTTTTAAATCAAATTGTATTTATAATATATTAAAAGAGGGTATTGCAAAAAAGTAATAATATGGTATAATCTATCTTGATCTTATAAAGGGTTTTATTAATTCAATAGAACCAAATGATTAAATTAATCTCTGCGAGAAGGAGAAAAAAATGGTATTTGATAAAGCTAACATTCTGGTGGTCGATGATGACCAGGACCTGAGTGAATTTATTGTCGAGCTTCTGGTAAAGGATGGTTACAAGGTTTCCTCGGTAACCAACATTAATGATTCCCTCTATAAACTGAAAAACGATATCTTCGACATCGTTCTCCTGGATCTGAAGTTGCCTGATATCAATGGCAGCCAGGGAATCACCGAGATTAAAAAGGTATCCCCTCACTCGAAGGTGATAATCCTGACCGGATATCCGTCGGTAGACTCCGCTGTATCGACCATGAAAAACGGAGCTATCGATTATCTGAAAAAGCCTTTCAAGAACGAAGAATTACTTGATATCATCAGAGGCAACATCAACCTTGAGGTTAAGAATAATATCCTCAGCAAGCTGGGAGAAAAGATCAAGAGTATCCGAAAGAGCAAGGGGATCAAGATCAAACAATTGAGTACCAGATCGGGATTGACCGAAAGCTCTATCTCCATGATCGAAAACGGAAAAATATCTCCCTCGATCACGACCATTAACAAGATTGCCATGGCCCTGAGTGTCCATCCGATTGAGTTTTTCGAGATCGAAAAGCACAAAAAATGGATCCTCACCCGCAAAGGAGAACGAGAGAAGCTTCTGTTCGATAACTCGGATAATAAGCTGGAATTTCTGATCAAGGACAAAAAAGACTATAAGAATGAGATTTTTATCTCATATCTGGCAGCGAACCAGAAATCCTTCGAGGAATATATCACCCATGAAGGATTTAAATTCGGTTATGTCCTTTCGGGAGCGGTCGAAGTGGAACTGGGTAATGAGAAAGTAAGAGTCAGTGAGGGAGACACTATTTTCTTCGAGGCCATTATCCCCCACCTGTGGAAAAGCGCCGACAACCGGGAATCCAGCACGCTGTGGGTAGTCACCCGTGAATAGTCGGTAAGATCCGATAAGGCTCTTATTTTTACCTCGTTAGGGGGGAGAAAAACGGCTGCTGAAGCTATGGAAAACATTCGGAAAAAACCACGGAGAGGGGACAGGAAGCTCACGAGGCTAGCGTCCTCCCCCTTCTCCGTGGTGAGAAGTTCCCCTTCCGGCAGGTGAAGGAAGTTTCAATTGTTCAGCTTGATAGCTTCTTCAATGAGCATAACCGGAATGCCATCACGAATAGGGTATTTCAGTTTGCAGTGATTACAGATAAACCCGTCCTCTTCGGGAGTTAATTCAATATCTCCCTTACATTTCGGGCAAACCAGAATTTCCAGCAATTCTTTATCGATAGACATTTTCTTTCCCCTTTTTGGTGTAAAAATCTTTCAGCCAGGCAAATTCTCTCGAAAGCCCCTCTCGAACCGAGACTGTAGGCTGAAAATGCAAAATCCTGGCCGCTTTGGTGATATCAGCATAGGTATGATTGGCGTCCCCTTTCTGGGCTGGTTTTGCGGCAATGGCCAGCTTCTTTCCGCAGGTTTCCTCAACAATGGGAATTACCCGGGCCAGACTGATCCGGTTGCCGCCGCCGATGTTAAAGACCTCTCCCGCAGCCGGGCTTTCCACAGCCAGAATGTGGGCCTTGACGATATCGGTGATAAAGGTAAAATCCCTGGTCTGCTCTCCCGATCCATACATTTCGATCGGCCTGTCCATAAGCGAAGCAGCCAGGAACTTGTGAAAAGCCATGTCCGGCCTCTGCCTGGGGCCAAAAACCGTGAAATACCGAAGCGAGATGGTGGGAATGTTAAAATTTTTCCAGTAAAGATAGGCCAGATGCTCCGCCGCCAGCTTGGACACCCCATAGGGAGAAACAGGGCTGGGATAGTCGGTCTCTTTCATGGGCAGAGACAGAGCATCGCCGTAAACCGAGGAGGAAGAGGCATAAACGAACTTCTTCAGCCTGATATCCTTACAGGCTTCAAGCAGCCGCTGGGTAGCCCGGATATTGTTTTCCGTATAAATCTCAAAATCCTTGCCCCAACTGGCCCGCACTCCGGCCTGAGCGGCCAGATGGAAAACCACATCCACCCCTTCCAGTAATCTCCCGAGATCCGCGTGCAGGATTGATTGCTCCACCAGGGTAAACTGGCTGCTGGTGCGCAATTTCTCAAGATTGTCCTCTTTAAAAATACGGGGATAGTAGTCAAGGAAGCAATCGACCCCAACAACATGGTGGCCAAGTCTGACGAGCTCCTCCGACAAGCTGGAGCCCACAAAACCGGCCGCTCCGGTAACGAGACATTTCATTTTTACCATTCCTCCCTGTATTTTCTGGGTTTTGAGTTTATAACGGCCCCGGACTGAAGAGTCCCCGACAGCATTCCGCTAACAGCTTCCATCACCTGATCGACTGAAATTGACATCATGCAGATTTTCCGGCTGCAAAACCTGCGAAAACATCCCCTGCAGGAAACATCGGCCTGTACTACCCGGTGGATATCCCCATACGGCCCGTTTCGCTCAGGGGTGGAGGGCCCATAGAGCCCGACGCAGGGTGTACCCAGAGCAGCCGCCATGTGCAGCGGCCCGGTATCTCCGGCTATGAAGAGATGTGCCCGCTGCATCAGGGCCAGAGACTGCTTCAGGCTGGTGGGGCAGGCCCTGAGCGAAGGCTGCTGCATCTTCTTCTGAATGGCCTTGACCATCGGCAGCTCCGAAGGCCCCCACAGGAAAATCACCCTTCCTCCCAGATCCGAAACGATCCGATCTGCAAGGCCGGCGAAGTTTTCCTCACCCCAGAGCTTGGTCTCCCATCCTGCTCCGGGATTGATCACCACCAGCCGGGAGTCGGGCGGTACTTTGCTGCTGTCCAGGAATTTAGCGATGTAGGCCCGCGCATCCTCCGGGATGTGGATGTTGAACCGCTTTCGGCCTGTATCCGCCCCCAATCCCCGAACCAGGCTCAGGCAGCGGTCAACGATATGGACATCATCGGCTGCAGGAGTAACGTGACAGTTGGTAAACCGGGCATTGGCAGGTTCACGGCAGCAGTCGGCGCTGAATCCGATCCTCGTGCCTGCCCTGGTCAGCCAGGTCAAAAGGCCGCTTTTGATCAGTCCCTGGAGGTCAATGGCCAGATCAAAACCACATCCCTGCAAACCACGGACAAAACGATACGCATCCCGGATAACCGAGCCGCTCCTGTGGAGGTAGGGAAGCTCGATCAGCCAGCGGTCCTTGTCAAAAACGATGATTTCATCCAAGTCAGGGTTCCCTTCAAGAATTTCCCGGCACTTCCCCTGCACGATCCAGGCCAGATGCGCCCCCGGAAACCGCTCCCGCAAAGCACTGGCCACCGGCAGGGCATGGACCACATCCCCAATGGCACTCAGCTTGACTATGGCGATTCTGGTGAATTCCTGCATTTCTTTGCCATATTTTATCAGCTAAAAATATCCCTTAACCAATACTTCTCTTTCCGTATCACTAATTCCAATAAGATTACCGATGTGAGCTAAGTACAGATCGCCATAAATACGCGACCACATAGAAAACAAAAAGAGGTTCGGACATGGTAAAATATCCTTGGTACCAGAGAAGAGGTATCAAAAAAGGTCTGAAAGGAGTGATTATCATGCCAG
>JBFLZW010000008.1 GCA_040755755.1 bacterium
GTGCGGGAGAAATACCAACTCTTATGTAAGTGCCATTCCCCTTAATCTGCAATCGGCCTATCTCCTGTCAGTAACCGCCCGATCCTGAGCAATATCTTACTTTTTATGGACATCATACCCTTAGCTCTATCTCTCTGTCAAGGGTAGACTCTTCGGGCAGATATTTCCCATGTTGGATTTTCAAAGGCTGCTTGGTGCCACTGCAAAGGAAATCGCCATTGAGCATAGGGCTCTTTTTTATCATTCTCCCAAAAAGATGAAGACGCAGGACCAACATCGACATAGCATATAAAATTAACCCGAAAAATGGCGTTTTTTCTCATCATTACCTTTAGTCAATGCCTTGCAAGCCAAAATATAGCCAAAACACGAACACCAAAAACCAAAATCCACACTCTCTCAAAACCACAGCTTGCCTTCGGCCATTATCCCTTTCGCTTGACGACCATCGGCCAGAGGCTTCTTACCTTTCTGCTCACCTCGGCCACAAGCTCGTTGAGAACGATTCTCTCTTCGACCTCCCCTACTTCCTCGACTGAAATCAAGCGGTGGGCGGAGTACAGGCCGATTAAAAAGGCGAGGAAAAAGAAAAAGTTCCAGTATTGGAAACGGACATTCTGCATGACCGGTTCGCTATTCGTCCTGGCCCAGTTTATGGTCCAGGAGATTTCGTGTCTGGCGAAAAAGTCAATAAAATTGCCGCCGCTGATCGGGCCAAGCCCCATAGCCAGGGAGATGACCAGGTTGCTGGCTGCCAGATAAGCGGTTGCATACCCGCTGGGAGCCAGTTTGAGGGCGATATTGCCGGTGCCGAGGTTGATTCCGGCTATACCGATGCCCATAGCGATATGAATGATAACCAGGAGCGGCATGGTCAAAAAGTGCTTGTCAGGCATAGTGGTAAAGGCCCAGGCCAGAATGCAGGCTGCAAAGAGAATACTGCTCAGATGAAGTACCGACTTGTTGCTGAAAAGGTCAGAGACTTTGCCCCAGATCCTGAGAAAGGCCAGGTTCATGATCTGGCTTAAGACCGTAAGAGCAATGATTAACGACATATCCAACTGGAGTCTTTGCAGCATGTAAACCGTAAAAAAGGGCATAACCAGATAGGCGGCAAAATTCCAGAAGCCCAAAAATATGAGCAGGTTTTTGAAATTTACATCCCGGAACGGCAAAAGGATCAACTGGGAAAATCCAACTTTCTCACTGCTGGAAGTCATGCGGGGCTCCGGTGTATTGGCCAGGTAGTAAACAGCGGCCAGGCCGGCCAGAAATGCACCGAAAAAGAGAAACGAATAGCCATATATTTCATGCCGCGGGAGGAGCCTTTTCCAATAGTCGATGAACAGTCCAGCCGTCAGGCTCAGAACAATGCTGAGGGCCATAGACAGGCTCAGCCGCTTTCCGAAGAAAGATCCCAGTTGGTTGCGGGGCACAAGGTCCCGCATCCAGGTGTTCCAGCTGCATCCGGATATGGCGTTAAAGATGGCATTCATTGCCAGGGCCATTACCAGGATATTCAACCCTGTCCGAGGAGAAAACAGGAGTGGAATCAGGGCAACGAGAAGCCAGAAAGCTACGGCTATTGCTGTGCAATATACGGTTATCGGCTTTCGAACCCGGTATCTTTCGACCAGGTAGATTGCAGGAAGCTGCAGTAGCTGCGCCAGCGGGAGAATGGCCACCACGAGTCCGATCATCGTGTTCGGAGCACCGAGCTTCAAGGCAAAGGCCACCAGAAAGACACCGCTGGTCAGAGTGGTCACGGCCTGCGTGGCCAGACCATCGTTGATAACCGCTCTCAACCCGCCCTGAATTTCTTCCTCAGTTAAGCTGTCTTTGACAGTAAACAAAATTTGTCTTCCTGTGTGCACTAATGTACAAAACCGTAACTTGTTTTTAACGCACTTACCATACAAATTTCGGTTTTTTTATCAGGAAGACCTATGAGCGAGCTTGTGCCCTGCGGGTTCTAATCATCAGAGTCACTGGAAGGCATTGATCCTTCCTCGACAGCTACTGGCTCGTATCTGCGCCTGCTCAAGAGAGTCTGAGCAATGAACAGGGGAAACTGGACTGCACTCCTGACGGCATCTTCCATCTCTGATCTCAGCTCACGGAGCACAATCCTCCCTTTGGTTTCTCCGGATTCTCTGACCATGGTCAGCCGGTAGATGGAATATAAGCCGATCAGGAAGGCGAAGAAAAAGAAAAAATCCAGATGTTGGAAGTTCAGGATCTGACAGGCATGATCATTCATGGAATTTATGGATTTCAGACTCCAGGAAAATTCATACTGGGCAAAGAAATCGACAAACTTACCGCCCGTGATGGGAGCAAGAGCGGCTGCCAGGGAATTGGTGAGGTTCTTGGCAGCCAGATAAGCGGTGGCTTTTTCCTTGGGGGCCAGCTTCAGGGCAATATTGTCCGCAGCCAGAACATAACCGGCCATGGAGATGCCGGTAAAGATATGGATAACCACCAACAAGGGCAGGGTTAACAGGTGCTTTCCCGGCATGGTGGTAAAAGTCCAGGCCAGGGTACAGGCCATGAACAAGAGCCCATTGATGCTCAGGACCGATTTGTAGCTGAAAAGGTCTGACAGCTTTCCCCAGGTTCTTAAAAAAGCAACGTTCAGTACCTGGCTCAGGGCCGTAAGAGCCATAACCAATGACATATTCAGTTGCAGCACTTTCAGCATGTAGACCGTAAAAAAGGGAATCGCCAGATTGACGGCGAAACTCCATAAGCCCAGACATAAGATCAGGTTTCTATAGTTAGAATCCTTGAATGGCTCCAGAATCAATCTGGAAAATTTTGATTTCTCCTCTGTTATGGCCATGCGGGGTTCAGGGGTTATGGCCAGAAGATAGATCCCTGCAATACTGATCAGAAAAGCGAAGAAAAAAAGCAGTGAATAGCTCTGTACTTCATACCTCGGAAAGAACCGTTTCCCGTAATCAAGATAGAATCCGGCAGCCAGGCTTAAAGGGACACTCACAGCCATAGCCAGGCTCAGCCGCTTTGAAAAAAAAGCCCCTAATTGGCTCTGGGGGATAAGGTCACGCATCCAGGGGTTCCAACTGCACACCGAAATCGCGCCGAAGGATGAATTGACAGCCATGGCTGCCACAAGGAAGATCAATCCGATTTTATAAGAAAAGAGGAAAGGAATTAAGGCAATGAACAGTAAGGCTATCCTGTTCAAGATGAGGGAATATACGGTAATCGCTCGCCGGTTCCGATATTTTTCAACCAGATATACTGAAGGGATCTGAAGCAGTTGTGCCAATGGAAGAACAGCGGCCAAAAAACCGACCATCATGTTCGAAGCCCCGAGCTTCAGGGCAAAGGCGATTAAAAAAACACCTCCGGTTAACGTGCCCACAGCCTGGCTGGTCAAGCCCTCAAGAACAACCGCTCTTAGTCCGGTCCGAACTTCTTCCTCAGTTAAGGTATCTTTGACGGTGGATGTAATCTTTAGTCCCATAGTACGAGCTCCTCATTGAAGGTGGAATACCATTTATCGGAGGCTATTTTCGCAGCAGAAACATATGGTATTTGGTATTTTGGGATAATTATGATCGTGTTTTGCCTATAGGTATTGGACTCCTTCTTTGTGTAAGTTAAATTGAACCAGTTCTTGTATCAGAGGGGCTATCTTGTAGCTGAAGTGAAAAACCAGGGTGGAAAAATTACGTTCGCTACGCGAAAGGCAGACGTATCATACACTATTTTTGAGTCAATTGCGAGCAAAAAATGACATGCGTGAATAAAAAATATGAATATTAGGATAGTGACCCTATGATCTTGAGCGATTTTTGATGAAGAGAACTCCCGTTAGTTGCCAGGAAGATATTGTTTCTATTGCTTTCTTCTTCCATTCCCTGAAAAAGGGCGATGATTTTCTCTCTTTCTCATTGTCAAAAAACGCAGTTATCTGGTTACCTGATCAGCTCTAACATTTCTCGTACAGCTTGATGTAAACCAACGAGAACCGCTTTTGCAATAATAGAATGTCCAATATTAAATTCATCGATACCCTCAATCCTCGTAACAGGAGCAACGTTCTGGTAATGCAAACCGTGTCCCATATGTACAATCAGTCTATGATCTTGCGCCTCTTCTGCTGATTTTTTCAGGCGGGCTAATTCTTTATTCTGGTCGGTTTCGTTTTTTGCATCAGCATAAGTACCGGTGTGAAATTCTACAGCTTCTGCACCAACCTGCTTACTGCATTTTATCTGTTCTGAATCAGCTTCAATAAAAAGGCTGACAGGGATGCCACCGGCATTCAGTCTTTTGATGGTCTCTGCAATACGTTTTTCGTTGCCGACAACATCCAATCCTCCTTCTGTGGTAAGCTCCTCCCTCCGTTCAGGTACAAGGGTTACTTTATTCGGTTTAACCTTTAAGGCTATATCGATAATTTCATCCGAAGCGGCCATTTCCAGGTTCAATTTGGTTTGGATGATTTGCCTGAGGAGCAGTAAATCCCTATCCTGAATATGTCTTCTGTCTTCCCTCAGATGGACTACAATTCCATGAGCACCTGCAAGCTCAACGATCATCGCGGCTGTGATCGGGTCAGGATAAACTGTCTTGCGTGCTTCTCGAATGGTAGCTACATGATCGATATTTACCCCTAATCTCGGCATTTTTTCTCCTCTCATTTCTTTTTAGCTTTCCAATTGCAGATGTACAGGGTTAGAGAGACCGGCAGTCTTGGAACTGCCGGTCTCTCTGATATCAGCATTCCCACACGGGCTTTCCCCATATAACCACTCTTACCACGGCAACTCCCCGCTCTCCGGCTTTTCCTCTGCCAGGGCACCTGCGCTCTGGATCCAGTCCCGGATGGCCGGAAGGTGCACGGTCATCCATTCCGGAGAAATCCGGATCTTGATGAATTGAGAAAAGAGCTGCTCGATAATGCGAACCGCTTCCTGGATGAGGAATATCTTTTCAAAAAAGATACCATCCGGGTCCTCCCTGGTATCGAGCATGACCTTGGGAGTCTTGCAGGAGCGGAAATTCAGCCAGCAGTCATCCAGGGTAAAATGCCACTCGGCATCGTTCAGGCACATCTTGAAACTGGCCTGCGTGACTTTCTTTCCCTGGCTCAGGGCTTCACGGGCCTCCAGCATCTCGGAATGTTCTCCGTGGCAGATCACCCGCTCCACATTTTCCTGGTCATCCGTCTCCAGGGTGATTTTATTATCCAGCCAGATTTCGACCGGCTGTCCATTCTCAGGAGTGAAAACGCCCATCTGAGAATCGCTCTGAAACCATAACCAGGTCAGAAACTCACGGCCCAGGAACCTCTTTTCCCGAACAAGGCTAACCATGTCCATAGGTTTCATAACCCTCCTTCCTGGTTTCCGGTGCCGGAGGACACCGGCACAAAACTTACCGGAAGGACCTGCTCCAGCAGGGCTTGTTGTCCGTCAGCCAGAATGCTCTGGGCCAGGCCGTAGGGGAACATCTGTTCCAGACCCAACCCGAAGGTTTTTTTGTAAAGCTCCAGAAATTCCAGGCATACACCCTCATTGGTCGAAGAGAAAAAAAGCTGACCAGCCACGATATCCCAGATCATGTCAAAGCTTCGGGTATTGGGAATAGCCCTTTTGAGCAGTTGCAGCTTTACCACATCACGGATTTCCTGGCGCTGAGCCTTGGAAAGAAAATCCTTGCCCTGCTCTGACTTTATCTCCTCTTCAGCCTTGCGGCAGAAGTTTTTCAACACCTGGGCAGGAACCCGGCGGGTGTCGATCCGCAGGCTCAGGGCAATGAACTCACCTTTGAAAAACTCCTCTCCGGGGAATTCATTATCCATGACATTCATGATGTTTACCCACCCCAGGGAGCGTTCAAGGTCTGATTCCTCTTCCATTTCCCGGAAGGCATAGCGCCGGATCTCCTCGGCATACCGCTGCCGGTAATCGGCAGGTAATTGATCTTTCACCCGATAGCGGGTGAAGCTTGCTGAACTTGAAATAAATCCCATCCTAACCTCCATACTTCGTTGATAAAATGTGCTCGGGGAAAAACCAGGGTAGCGATTCTCCTGTTCCTGGCTTCAAAAATTCTACCATTTCCTGCCTTCCGAAGCCAGGATAAAAAGTCCTTCTCATCCGAAAAACATGATAGGAACTGGTAAAATTGATGTATAATATTCTGCAAGCGGGTGAATATTAAACTTTTATTCAGGAGTCAGAATTCAGAAGTCAGAAGTCAGGAGAAGATGATTACTTATTCTGAATTCTGACTCCTGACTCCTGACTTCTGAAGAAAGGTGAGATAAGGATGGGAACCTTGAAGGTGGATTCCAAAAATTGGCAGGAGGTACTTTCCACGGAAAGCCGGTTAATCGCCTCGTTCTATGACCGCCGGGCCAAGGGGTATGATGCCCTGGTTCATGCCCTGTCTCTGGGATTTGATTTTCGCTACCGTAAAGTGGCTGTGCAAAGGCTCGGCCTGCGGTCCGGCTCCAGGGTGCTCGACCTTGGGTGCGGCACCGGGCTTGACCTTCCCCTGCTTTCTCATGCGGTCGGGCCGAGGGGGGAGGTGACCGGTATGGATTTGAGCCGGAAAATGCTGCATCAGGCAGAGCAGCGCATCAGGAAAAGAAATTGCTCCAATGTCTCCCTGGTTCTTGGCAATGCCCTTGCTCTTCCCTTCGCTGACAGCAGTTTCGATGCAGTTTTTTGTGATTACCTGCTCAGCACACTGCCCGCGGTCAGGGCTGTTGAGGAGGCTTTGCGGGTTGCCCGTCCGGGTGCAAACATGGTTTTTACCGATGACCTGCTCCCATCCGGATGGTTTGCCTCACCCCTTCGGGCGGTCGGCGAATTTCTGCGGGCCGGATATTTCAATTGTGCTCTGCCCGGCATCAACCTCCTGAAAAGCCGCCTCTCAGCGGTCAGAGTGACCAGCCATCACGGAGGGTTAATCGTTATCCTCTCCGGTATCTATCAGGGGTCATGAATCAGAAGAGCCTAACAGCAGGATGGACCATGCGTCATTTCAGCCAGACCGGGAAACCATTCGGCAGCCAGGCCCGGAAAGTGCTGACCTGGATACTCCTGACCGAATCCATGCTCATCCTCAGTACACGGCTGGGAACCTTCCTCCATGAGTTCATCGGTCACGGAGTCACGGCCATGCTCCTTGGCGGGGATTTCGAGTCTTTCAGGCTCACTCTGTTTGCAGGAGGAGAGGCTCGATTCAGCGGAAATTTCAGTCAGGCAGCCAGAATCGCCGTTTCCCTGGGAGGAATTGCGATCAACCTCATAACCGGCCTGGCCGCTCTCCGGCTGGCTCGAAGCCGCCGGTTATCCTTTTCTTTCCGGCTCTTTAGCCTGATTCTGGCCGGCGTGAGTATCCTGAGCCAGCTCCAGTACCTGGCTCTGGGAGCTTACTACCAGTACAGCGACCTGTCCTGCCTGGCTGACTGCCATCCGGTGGTTCTGTTCCCGACCTTGCTGGGAGGGCTCTTGGCTCTGGCGGTTTTTTCCTTCCTGATCATGAGTATCTTTTTCCAGTTTCAAGAGGCGAGCTTCCCTTCCCCACATCCTGTCAGCCGGGCTTTCATTACGTTTCTTATCCTTGGCATTCCGGTCCTGCTGTATGCCGGTTTTTACCACTGGTCCGCTATTCCCCTTGGTTCGACAGCAGCAATCATGGAATCGCGGCTTCAGGCCGAGGAAGCAGCCAGGCGGATAAAAATCGAAACCGGCACCAGCGAAGATATCGAGGAGATCAGAGAACGGCTGGAACCCCGGCCCCTTCTCCCCTGGATCATAGCCATTTATGCGCTGACTACCCTTGCCGCACTGCTTCGACCGGCGGGGCCCTCATCCTCCCGCCAGACACTGGGGTCCTCCAGGACCGATGCGGCCCCCAAGGATTATTTTCCTCCCCTCCCCTCTTCCCTCCTCGCCACCCTGCCCTGGCTGATTGCCGCCGGCCTGGTGCTTGCCTTGATCGCCTTCCGGTTCTGATCACTGACCACTGGCCACTGGCCGCTAAAAGCCATCCCCTTCCGGGAGATCAACCCTCCAGATCATCCGGCCTATGCAGCCGCTCAATATTTTATTTATCTTGCCTTCGTGAGTCGCCATGCCCTGTAAGAGGGAAAGGATTCGCTGCCGGACCGATCCTTCGTCGCCTTCATCTCCTTCCAGGTATCCGTGAAACAGGTCAAACAGGAGATCAGCTTCCGTCTCCGGATCAACCATGCTTTCATATTCATAATGCCGAAAATCGACGGAAGGCCGATACCCCATCGAATAGAGCAGGTTAAAGGCGAAAGTGATGTTGCCCCAACGATGGTCAAGCTCTTTTCCAGTGAGCTGCTGCCATACCTCCTCAACGGTATTTTGTCTCCGTTTGCCTGACCAGGCTGCCAGAACGCACCACTGCCTGCTGGTAGAAAGAAATTTCAGGAAATTTTCCGGATCGCTGACAGCCGGGGTCATATGGGCAAACGACAGGTCAAAGGCAGAGCGAAATCCCAGTTGATCGAGGTCAGCACTTTGCCAGTCCACCAGCAGGGGAGTAATCCTGCTGGCTGCCTCTGCCGGGATATCTTCCTTCAGACAGCCCAGCATCCCTTCGGACACATCCACCGCTGTCACCCGGGCACCGGCCTGGGCAAAAGGAATGGCAAACCTGCCGGTTCCACAGCCAAGATCCAGGATCTTAACCCCCTCCCTGAGAATGCCTTTTTCTTTCAGGAGCATGAGCATTCCTTCTCTCATTGGATCTTTCTGAGACACATTCCACCGTTTGCTGAGATCCTTCGACAGCTTGTCCCAGCGGTCAGCCTTGAGAAAGGCTCTGTTTACCGTTGCCTGGGCCTGTTTTTCAGCCCGTGCCCACTGCCGCATCCAGAAATTCGGGTCAAGAGGATTGTCCAAAGGGTTATCATAAGGATTTGCTTCATCCGGTCCCATGGTCAGCAACATGAGCGCTCTCCCCTCTTCTGGCTGATTCCCGAACCGTCGAGCTGAAAAAAACTGTCCTGGCGGCATGGGATGCAGACAATCTTCTCATCCCGGACCCTGGCCCGTGTTTCCATGATCTTCTCGCCACACAGCGCGCAGATGGAGCTGCGGAAAATGGGAGCATACTTTTCCGCACTTGCCTGGACTTCCTGAATGGTCAGAAGCTCCTCCTGCGGCAGGATCGCAAGCTCATAGGATCCCCGCAGGAACAGCTTCTTTAAAAGCTCTCCCTCTTCGGCAGTTCCGCTCCGTCTGGTGATCACCTTATCGAACAGCTCCCTGGATCCGGGATATATCCGCTCCTGCACGCGCTCTATCGTTTCCAGGGCTTCAGGACGGACACAAACCCGAAAAGCCCTGTCTTCCCGCCTGATGAGGGTGAAAGCGTTCTTTCCCAGGTCGCGAAAGATCAGAGCATTATTGCCGAAGGTGCAGCCGGTGGTTATCTGGACGCCATCCGCAAAGCAGTTGTTGCATTCTATGATGCAGATTACCTTTTCCATGCCATCCATCGATTCCTCGCCCAACTTGCGAACCGCCAGGCTGCCAGCCATAACACCCAGCGTCACGAAGCTGCACAAATGGCCGTGGAATTCGGCTGCCTTTTCGATCAATCCCCTCATGTCCCGATCCTGGATCATCTGGCGGATGGATAAACGCGGATTTTGCATCATCTGCGGGATACCAGTCAAATCGATAGTTCCGGGCATCTCTTTGGTCTCCATGTTCAGCATGCTCCTTTCTTGTTGGTACACTTCAACGTATGGTCAGGACTTCACCCTCAAAGAGCGTTAAACCGATTGAGTCATCAGTTTACGGGAACCAGAGCATTTGGTCAACCCATTTATGCAGGGACAGGGATAATTCCTCGATCGATTTGCTATGTTACTGCCTTCTCATCATCCTCGCCTGCTGGAAAAGAGCCAAACCGATAAATCCCCAGACTACGCACAGGGCCATAATTACCTTTTGCCATTTCTGCATACTTGAGGATTGCACAGCTAATCCTGTGGTTGCCATAGTATCAGGCGACACGTGAGCCACCACACCGTGCCCCATGCCATCGCTTACAACGACCTTCCACTCTCCCCCCGTTTCCGGCAGGAAGAAGAACTGTCCTTTTTTATCGGTGCGGCCCTTTTGATATTCAATCTTCTGATCGTCCGGAGAAAAGATTTTTACTTCAGCATAACTTATCGGCTCCCCATTATCGTATTCCACCCTGATGACCATGGCCCGAGCCAGATCTGTGGTGTAACGGGCACCATGAGCGAATACCGGATTATCCCCTGCTCCCAAAAGGAAAAGTGCGCCTGCACACAATACCATAACAAATGCCCTTTTCATGGATTACCTCCTTTTCGCCACATTCTCAACCGGGAAATATCTTATTATCTTATTCTGCACTCACTGCATCCACATCCAGAGCCAGGGCATCCGCTCCTTCCTTCTCCTTCCTGAAATATCGGTAAACCAGATAGCCCAGTCCAATGGTTCCCAAACCATACAGAGAAACGATGAATCTGTTTCTTATTGAGTAATAGATAATCCAGAGATTACCCAGGATAAAAATCATCGGGGTAATGGGATATCCGAATGTTTTATATTCCCGTTTTATTGAAGGATGCTTTACTCTCAGGACCACAAGGCCAACCACGGTCATCATGGCAAACAGGGAGAGGGTAAAGCCGATATATATCAAAAGAGTATCGAATGCTGAGGTAAGAACCATAATTGAAGCAACGGCTGCCTGAAGGAAAAGGGAGTGAGCCGGTGTTTTATGAGTACTGTTGACCATCCCAAACTGCCTGAAAAAAACACCATCTTTGGCCATAGCGTAATAGACCCTGGGACCGGTTACAATCATGGCGCTGACGGCAGAAAGGATCCCAACGGCAATTGCCACGGCAAGATATCGGCTGATGGTATTGCCGAATAAAGCGGACGCGGCTGCATCCCCGACTTCCATAATCCCGCTCATCTGAGCAGGAGGCAGGGCATAGATAAAAACAGCGTTTAACAGAAGATATAAACATATCACCAGGAATGTTCCGCCCAAAAGGGCCAGCGGAATGTTGCGGGAAGGATTTTTAATTTCTCCTCCCAGATAAACCGCCGCGTTCCATCCGCTATAGGCAAAGGAAATAAATATTAATGAAACAGCAAACTTATCCGAAAACAAAGCTCCCCAATCCACCTGCGTGGGGAAATTATTGACTGCACCTTTGCCGAACCAAAAACCGGCGATGATAAAAAGAGCAATAAAGTAGATCTTAAATATGGTTAAGCCGTTTTGCACTCTGCTGCCAAAAAACAGGCCATAATAATGAACCAGGGAAAAGAGTACAATAATGGTTACCGCCAGCAGAGTAATCGGAGAAAGGGTGAATATACTGCTCCCCAGGATGGGGATAACCGCACTTTTCCCGATGGAAAGGGGAAAGGCTTTTACAAAGTAGGTGGCAAAGGCCACCGACGAGGCGGCAATGGGAGCGGAAAATCCCACTATCAGGGATATCCAGCCGGAGAGAAAGGCCATCCCTTTGCCAAAGCCTTCCCGGAGGAACACATACTCTCCGCCTGAGTGCGGAAACATCGCACCCAATTCTCCATAACACAGAGCACCGCACAGGGCAAATACACCCCCAGACAGCCAGCAGAGAAGCATCGCGCCCGGATCGCCCAATTCCTTGATAATAAATCCTGAAGTTGTATAAATGCCGGTGCCGATCATATTGGCCACAACCAGAATAAATGCCGAAAAGAGACTCAGTTGTCTCTCCAGATGAGCGCCGGTGTGACCTTCTCCTGTTTTCCTCTTTACTCCATACATTTACCGTTACCTCCAATCAACAAATACAATACCGGGCGAGGGACGCCAGCGGGAGTGGCTTTTCAGCCACCTCCGCGGCGAAGGGGTGCTGGGGTTCCCCCATACCCTTTTTCTTTCCCCGGACCTTTCTTCATTCAAGGCCAAGGGTCAGGGTTATTCGATAGGTGGATTTATCACATTCAGATTGATCGGGAAACGGTATCTCATGGGTGGCGGTAATGAGCCAGGGGCCCTGAGAGGTCAACTTCATCCGCACCATCCCCTGATCGTCGCTCTCCGATTCCTGCACCCACTTGCCTTCCTGCTGCTGAGCAGTGTTTTTATCAGTAGCACTGACCTTGGCTCCGGCAAGCGGCTTGCCCTGATACACTACTTTCAAGGCTAATTCGTCACCGACTTTGAGCCTGCCGATATTCTCCGGCAAAACCATTTCAAGTGGCAGGTCGCTGACCGGAGAAGGACTGCTGGCCTTGGCACCGACATTGATCAGCACTTTGGCATTCATCGTAAACTGGAAACAGGAAACGGCATTGGGCAATGACTTTTTATTTCCCATCTTGCGGCCATCGGGAGTATTTGAGACAAAGCCCTGTTTCATTTTTATAACTACCTCATACAGCCCTTCAGTCTTGGGTGAAAAAGCATATTTCGCAGGAGCGGCTTTTTCGATCGGCAATTCCTGACCTTTGGGGTCACGGATAAAGATACGCTCGATATTCTCTTCCTTAACTGCCTCAGTATGAGGGTATTTATGCCCAAAGCCTATATCTATGGTTACATTTTCTCCTGCTTTGGGTGTGTAATTACTGGCATTCAGCCAGAGCATATGGCCTTGTGCCGCTGACACCATGCCGACCATGCAAATCACTGCCAAAAGGATCATCCCTGTCTTTTTCACTATCGTCTTTTTCATTCTTTCCTCCTTCAGCTTTTATTTATCAGCGGCTTTATACCGGTTAGTCACAAAATCGCCGACATATATCAGGTGTTCAAAAGGAAGCTTTCCTCCCTGTGTTTTTTCCAGAATCGTATCCAGCGTGCCGTGAATGATTTCTTCTTTATCCCGGTAGCCCGCATACAGCACTATGGCTATTGGTGTCTCAGGGGGGTAATGCACCTTGAGCTTCTTCACAACTTCCGCCAGATCGAGGAACATGGTGAAAAACACCATAGTAGCCTGGTTTGCAGACAAATTCTCAATGCTGTCGGTACCGGCGTATTCTTCATTCCCGAATGAGGCGGTGAGAATGACCGAATGGGTTTTCTTTCCCGAAGTCACTCCTTTTTTCAGGGCGGCATTGGCAGCGTTGAAGCAACTGATCCCCGGCACGATTTGCGGATTCAGGTCCTCAAATGCTTCCATGTACCACATGTTCGGACCGTAGATTGTAGGGTCTCCGCTGTCCAGCACCGATACGGTTTTGCCTTCCTTGACTGCCGTGCGGATTATGGAGTTAATTGCATTGAATTCCCTGAGCTTTTCTTCATAATTGAACCGCTTGTTCTTTTTCGCTTCTTCCGGAGTTTTCCCGTATATGCCAAAAATCCCAAACCCCGGATCATGGATTTCCTTCCCCTGCAGGAGGATGGGGAACCTGTCCCTCATTTCCCTGGTGCAAAAAATAATATCCGAGTCCTTGATTACATTCACCGCCCGCAGGGTGATGTTATCCGGGTCCCCGCTTCCAACGCTCACCAGATAAACTTGCGTCCTTGGTGGTTCCTTTGCGGCAGCATATCCGGCTGTTCCCGACGATACGGCCGCCATAACCATCAGCACTGCTGCAACTTGTCTCAACTTCCGGGCTAATATGATATTCATGTCAATCTCCTTTCGTTTTCGCCTTCCTTCAGGCTGATACGATACGCTGTTCAGATCAATATACTGATCCTTGGCTAAAATCCTACTTTTGCCGTTGCCCCGATGATTCTTCCGGGCATCGGATAGCCAAAGCGCTCTTCGTACCGTTCATTAAACAGATTTTCCGTATAGATGCCGATCTCACCATATTTTGTCACCGGGAATTTTACCTCAATGTCGGTGGTTGTATAGGAGTCAAGTTTTCTGATTTTATTGGTGTCGATAGTCTCCTGCTCACCTACGTACCTGATATTGGTACTGAATGTTCCTTCTTTCCAGGGGAAGGGAAATTTCACCTCAAAACCTGTCGTGCCCTTCCACTCAGGCATATACTCCAGCTCGTCAGTGAGCTTTGCGGTATCCATGATGTCACCTTCTTTTTTGCTCTTCTGGTAGGTGACATTCCCCCGTAACGTCATCCAGCTCATGATTTCAGCGGCTCCGTCAATCGATCCCCCGGTCAGATTAACCTTATCAATGTTATAACACCCCCTCCTCCCATCGGGGACGGAATATCTCTTGATATAGTCATTAATCATGTATTTATACAAGGAAAGCCTGGCATAGGCTTGCCGGGAAAAATCATGATTATATGTCAGTTCCACGGCATCATTCTTTTCCAGGTCCAGGGCGTTGGTATAAAGCCCTCCCAGGTATCCTTCATACCACCAATAAGCATCCGGTGCTGAAGGCGTGAGATACTTTCTGTAGATCGATGCAGTGAGGGTATCATTTTCCGCAATTTTGACCGTCCCGGTTACCGAGGGGCTTATTCCTTCATCTTTTAAGGTTTCGTGTGATGCCAATCCCGATTCTTTGGCTTCGAAGGTATCGTACCGGACACCCGGCGTGAGCAGGAACCTGTCGGTTATGCCCCAGCTATCCTGAAGATAGTACCCCCACAGATGGCTTGCCTGTCCGTCACTGTTGGTGACAGGTCCTCTCGTACCGTACTTATAATCCACAAAATGAACATCCTGCCCTGCGGTGGCGATAACCTTCCCTTCGATTCCCCAGATGATTTCATGATTTTTCAAAGGGAGGGTAAACTCGCCGCTCCCGCCATATGACCTGTCAGGCCTCACTGTTCTGTCAAGGACAAGTTTTCCGTCTGAATATTTACTGTTTATCCAGCTTGCCGAATAATTTTTTTCATCCCTTTCTTCATGATTCTTGAATGCCTTAAGCTCGATCATGGCATTTTTAACCGGCTGTTTATAAGCAAAATCAAGAAGATACTTCGTCTTTTTCCAGTAAGACCCCGGACCGGGGGTTGATACCTTGCCTGCACCGGGAGAAAAGCCTTCACCATTGGAAAGTGGATAATCGCGATTTATTTTTATCTTGAATTTTGGATCGTCGGGATTACTGGAAAGCCTGTTCAGTATCTGAAAGCCGCGTTCTACATCGATGTATTGAACTCCTATGGACATCTCTGCCATGAGCGGCATATCAACAAAGAGCTTGCCCGATAAATTCTTTGCTTCATAATCGTTGTTCCAGAGGAATTCATCCGCCTTCTGGCAGCTTCCTCCAAGGGAATATCCGAAAGGACCGATTTTAAAACTGTGAGTGACCCGGTAATTCTGGATATAACTGATGTCCTCGCCTGCTCCATAATGGCTGTAAAATGAAACAGCCGGTTTTTCGGCAGGTTTTCTGGTGACGACATTGATGACTCCTCCTCCGGCATTATTGCCATACCTGACCGAGCTTCCACCTTTCATCACTTCTATCTTTTCGATGTTATCCAGAGGAATTGTGCTCCAATCAATAAAGTAGCCGCCCTGGACTCCCGCAGCATTGATCGACCTGCCGTCAATGTTCAGCATAATCCTGTTCCCTGAAAGGCCCCTGATCTTGAGCGTGTCACTCGTATCGCCGACCAAGGACCTTCTGTTCAGGTCTATCTCAGGCTCATTCTTTAAAACATCGGGAATGGTGGTATTTTTGCCCTTTTCGATAGTCCTCTCACCAACTACCGTTACAGGTTCGGTAACAGCCTCATCTATTACCGTAATCTCATCCAGGGTAAGATGTTTTACCGCCTGTTCCTGCGGTTCCTGCTGTTCAGTACCCTGTGCGGTCTGGTCAGCATGTGCAGTATATGCAGCCGCAACGACAATCATGGTTAAGCACAATATCCTCAGAAACTTGCATATTTTCTTCATTCCCGGTCCTCCAGTTAGATTTGAGTAATAAAGCTCGCCCAGAAACAAAAAAAGCCATGAAGATATCTCCTCCGGCTGTTTTTGGGCCGAAGGAAAAGCCTTCATGGCTTTTTACTGCCTGATTTTATTGACTCCTTTTCTTTCAGTAGTTATAAAATAGCTTACCTGTTCTCAGGCTTTCGTCTCTTGCTGAAAAGAAGTCAGTTATTCATTGTAAATGATACCAGTGCTGCCCTTCCTTGGAGTGTTCCCCAAAAGGATCCTAAAACTCAAGTCTCAACCGAAGGGTCCAGTCCTGGATCTTTGATACTTCTTCATCTTCCACTTGGGTAATCCGGTATTCAGACATAAGAGTTGCATGCTCATGAAGTTGATAATTGACACCTGCACTTGCCCGGTACTCTTCACCTATCAGTGAACCGGATTCATAATCCTGGACTTCGTCCACACCATCGTCATACCCTTCAAACCGTCCGACCAGCTCCAGAACGGAGAGGGGCTTGAAAGCCGCGGAGATGGAATAGGCAGAATCCTCTGGACGGTTCTGATCCCTTTGCAATGCCCTGATATATTCCGCATCGAAGGTCAGTTTCTCCAGAAAGGCTGCTGACAGACTGGCACCCAGAGAATCATTGCGCTCATTCACTCCCTGCTCCGAATCAAAGTAAATACTCAGGTTGAAAAATTCCGCCGGAGCAAAGGAGGCATTGAGAATATAGTTACCAAAATCATTTTTGAGTTCAGCATTAGGGTCGGCGAAGCGGGCCTCTCTGCCGGAGTAGCCTGCCAGGGAGACATCCATCCACTTAACCTGCTCCAGAGCCAGGGTAAAGCTTACTGCCGGGGCATTGATTTCATAAGCATCCTGGGTCAGAGGATCGCTGGTCAGGTGATTATTGAACACTCCAAAGGGAAGGCACCACTTTCCGGCCATGATGGTAAGGGGCATATCCGCAAGCTTCGACAAAGTGATAGCAGCCTCATCCACAACCAGTTGATAACTCTCTTCTTCATCCCCGCCCTCGTATTCATAATTAACCACAGCATGAGCTGAAACATGCTCATCAAGCTCACTGTTGATGGACAACTCAAATAAATCCAGCTTGACATCACTGGAATTATCAGTATTTTTCTGCTTTGATCCGTACAAATCCAGATCGATGGTTCCTTCAATCTCAAGCTTCTCAGCCTGTACCGTACCAACAAAGCTCAGTACACACGCAAGGAGGAGATAAATAAAAGCCGGATAAAAAATTTTCTCTTTTCTCATTCTTTCTCCCTTTCTGATTCCTTTTCTCACTTGAACCTATTGTACGCGGTCTCTTGAAATTATGGGTAATTAAGCCCGCCCATAAACAAAAAAAGCCATGAAGATACTCTCATCCGGCTGTTTCCTGGCCGGTGAAAAAGCCTTCATGGCTTTTTTATAACCTGACTTTTATTTCGCCTTCTTTTCTTTCTGTGATCGGAAATAACTTGCTTTTGTTTAGTCTTTCGCTCCTTCTCGAAGCAATTATTGCTATAATAAATACCAACTGATTCTCTTTTTGTCAAGGGAAAACTTCCAACCTGATTGTCCCTTCCAAAGAGCCGGTACCTTCAAAAAGAGGCTACCGGCTCTTTTCCAGGGTTCAGTTTTAATGCTGATGGCTATGTTGTTCGTCGTGATGCTGATGATCAGTGTGGAGTGAACCATGCTCGCCTGCTGTCAGGTGCACGTGTTCATGACTGTGAGTTACTGTTCCGGCGGTGTGTTCATGCTCGTGAGACCAGTCACCATGTTTGTGTACATGAGAATGACGGGATTCAGGATGAGTATGCTCGTGAGTATGTTTTTCATGTTTCTCATGATGCGACATACTCCTTTCACCTCCTTTCGTGAAATTCTCCCCTCTACATCAATCAAGGGGGCTTATATCACCCCTCTATCATAAGATGGAAAAATAATTTGAAAGAGGCATATTATATTTTGTTGCTTATAATAACGGATCTCATCATTTAGTGCAACTATTATCTTTAAAATATTAAAAAGCGATAGCTTTAAGGAATAAAAAAAGCCATGAAGGAACCCCGGTCTCTGAACCGGAAGATAAGCCTTCATGGCTTTGATACTTCTAACTATTACTCCATTTCGGGCATCTTGTCCTCCATTTCGGGCATCTTGCCGGTTATTCCGTTTTCTCAAGAATAATCTTATGATCGATTAACGAAATTTTTTTAATTTTCCCCTGTAAAATTTTTTGATCGCCGAATATATCGACAATTAACAAACTATTTTCAGTCTCAGGTTGAATCACATCTACCGATTCCATAAAAAGTTCTTCATTCCCTTCCGTTTCAACATAGGCATTTGCTTCGCACATGATTTTTTTCACTTTCTCTCATTTCCTTAATCTTTTGAATGAGTTTATCAGTCAGATGCGGCAGCGGCTCGCCTTGATGGCCGATAAGGGAAACATCCTCTATGGGAAGAGGTAATAAGAGTTTCCAGGCCCTGCTGTTGGCAATAGCCTCCGCCATTTTTGGGGTTAGTTCTCCCAGCATGGAATTTGCCATGATCACATTAACCGTTCCGATAATAACGTCTACACGATCAGCAACATACATGATTGCATTTTCTCCGGAAGCACCCCGGTTTGCCTTGGCTTTCATCATAACCGAAGTAGCCAGAGAATTCGTACCGAGGGCGATGATTTCCAGAGACTGAAATTCCACCTCCTCTCTGAGCCGTTTGATGACGTAACTCCCGATACCACCAGCATGTCCATCGACAACCGCTATGATCAACAGATTGCCCTCCTCATGATAGTCCATACCCGGTCACTGAATATCCCCTCATAAAAAGCTGCCTGCGGCGGGCTACATCCATTGGTTTGGATGTAGCCCTATCCATAAGGGAAATAATGAATCCCACCACGATGATGGAATCGTGATGGCTGATGAACATAACCCCGGCTTAAAAGTACCGGTGGTTCTGTGATTGTTCCTGGTTCACCGTCATCAGCAGTCACTTCCTGTTTTTCCGGAGAATAAACCCTCCATCTCCGGAAAAACAAAAAGCCATGAAAGCTTTCGGATATTCCGTCCGAAAAAAGCCTTCATGGCTTAAATGGCTTAAATAATTACAACCTTCTCCCTTGCACTTGAGGGAAAGGATATCTCTTTTTACCTCTCCCACTTCTTCGTGAGATTGATTTTGAGTAATTTCTGTAATTAATACCAAGAGAAGTTGTTCTTGTCAAGAGATTTATTCTTTCCGGCAGCTCACCCCAAATGCGTTCTGGGGGTCAACGACCGCATTGCCTTCAGATATTTATGTAACATCCTGAATCTTCACCAATAGCGGAGGAGAATCAATTTATCCTGGTGAATTATTTGCTTGACGTGTCGATAAATTTATTGATACACTATGATAGTTCACGAAATATTTAACCAATAAAGGGAAAATCATGGAACCTAAATTTTATACAATCAAAGAAGTAGCTCAATTACTGAGAGTAAGCGAGCTATGGGTAAGGCGAAGGATGGATAAAGGCGAAATCCCTTCTTTCAAACTTGGCCGAAAAAGGCTCTTTAAAAAAGAAGAGATTGAGCAATGGATTGAGTCTCAAAAGGATGAAGCAAAGGCAGCCACAAGATGAGCACTATTACCCAGGGAATAGAACTGTTCAGTATCTTCGCGGAGACCTGGGGCAAAGAAAAAGCTCAGGTTATAGTGCGAGATATTGAAGCAATCATAGACTCTCGTAAACATGATCTTGCTACCAAGGGGGATATCCTGGAAGTAAAAAGGGACATCCTGGAAGTGAAAAGAGAAATCAAAGAACTTGAGTTGAAAATAGAGCAGGCGAAATCCAGCACGATTAAATGGGTAGTCGGCTGGATGGTCGGTCTTATCATTGCTCAAACAGCAGCAATTACCACTATATTCTTGCTTCTCAAGTAGAAGGAAAATTATAAGTAGAAGGAAAATTATAATGCGAATTAAGGGTTAAAAACCATCAAGAACAGAGCAGCAGATAGCTTACCAAAGACATGTACCATTAACCCATTATACGATCGCACCTTGGAGGCGATTTGGATAGGAGGCTTTGTCTGCATAGGCTTCTCCCCGGTACAATAAAAAGAGAGGTTACAGTTGAAGAGAGTTAATGTTACTATTTTAAACATACTCTTAATCTGCTTAACCTTTTTTCCTGCTATTTTTTTGTCTCAGGAAGAAGTATGTTCGGGAAGCCAGAATTTTTACTCTGTTGCATACTACCCTGCAATATGGCTGAACCAGTCCCCGGAAGTTACTGCCTGGCAGTATTACCTGCCAAATTCAAATCAAAGTTACCCGCACAATCTCAATCAATATATAGTTGACACTCTGTATGCTGCTTCGAGCGGTCGATATCAGTATTGGAATCCTTTTGTCTATTCATCGGGAAGCACATCATGCCTAGATGATATTCTCAGGGCTGTTTTTGGAGAAGTAGTCAATACCGACCTGTGGGCTGCCTGGTACAAACCGGGAGCTTTTCAACCTGGCTGGCCAGGCATCGTTCCAGCGGCAGGGTATTTGTCGTGGCCGGGATATTTCTCCTGGCCCTGGACAGAGCCTGAGCCTGAATATCCTCAAGCAAAACAGATCGATCCTGCAGATGGAGTTACTCTGATTAATGAGCTGGCCATGTTCGAAACGCTGGCTTGTGTGGGTGATGTACCTGGCGCTCTCAGCGTCCGCGAAGTAAAATTTTTAATCACCGGAGTTGATACCGAGAACCCTGTTGTTTACTTTTACAATACGAAAAAGCATGTCTATCACTTTTTCTTCGCTCAAGATGTCTTACAAATGTATACCGACCTCAATAAATTCAATTCGGAAACCTACTTTACCGACCATAACCGGAAAAATCTTGCCGGTTCTCTGATTGCCTACAGCAATTATCAGCCTGAAACCGGCGGAAAAGGGATTTATGCTCTTGAATTCTGGCCCACTGATCCGGTGAAGTTTAAATTTGTCAAGATTGCCTATGATCTTATAACCGCCAAAATGCCTTTTGCCAGGTCGAACATTGCCTATCATGCTGTTGGAGAGATTCAACGGAATTTATTTGAGCAAGAGAAAGCCGAATATGAAAATTCTTCCGTAAAAACCATCAGCAGTGAAGAGCTTTTTGGAAATACCGCTTACAGCCCGCTGAATCCTGGAGAAGCATACGGGCTTCTCAGGGTAATCAAAAGCAACGAGGCTGTAACGGCTAAAGACATCGTCATCTTCAGAACGGCTCCCAATGACCTGACTCATGTGGCGGGAATTATCACCGAAACACCCCAGACACCCCTTTCGCATATCAATTTGAAAGCCAACCAGAATAATACCCCGAATGTGTACATAAAGAATGCTTCGACCCATCCTGATATCGCTCCTTTCATTGGCCAATATGTGCATTTCCAGGTGACTCCCGATGGGTTCACCATCGAACCGGCGAGTCAGGACGATGTTGATGCTTTCTTTGAATCGATCCGGCCGTCCGAGCCTCAGTTCCCCATAAGAGATTTGAGCGTGACAGCAATAGCAGCTTTGAGTGACATCGGGGAATCAGATTTTACGGCTTACGGAGTAAAAGCGGCCAATGTTGCGGAACTTGCCAAATTTCTTCCCAGGGAAATGGTTCCCGATGGTTTTGCCGTGCCCTTTTATTTTTATGACGAGTTTATGAAATATAACAATTTTTACCAGAGAGCCAGAGAGATGATGGCTGATGAGGCATTTAGAACCGATGCCCAGGCACGCGAGGCAGCTCTCGCTGCCTTCAGGAAAAAAATAAAGAAGGGCAGTGTGCCCTGGTGGATGGATCAAGAGCTGCAAGCGGTTTATAATAATCTCAGAAGCCGTGATTCCACACGAGATGTTCGGGCCCGCTCAAGCACAAACAACGAAGATTTAGAAGGATTTAACGGTGCCGGCCTCTATGAATCCTATACCCATACACCGGACGAGGGCCGGTTTATTAATACTATCCGCCAGGTGTGGGCAAGTCTTTGGACGTATCGGGCTTTTGAAGAAAGAGAATTTTACCGCATAGATCACTTCCAGGCTGCAATGGGTGTCCTTATCCATCATAATTACTCGAATGAGCTTGCCAATGGAGTTGCGGTGACAAAAAATATTTTTGATCCAAATTGGGAAGGATTCTATGTAAATGTCCAGGTTGGGGAAGACCTGGTTACGAATCCGGAAGAAGAATCTATTCCCGATGAATTTCTGGTTGCCAGGATTCCAGCTTCAAACTGGGAAATCAAATATGAAATTCTGTCCATTCGGCGTTCAAATAAAACGAAAAATGGAGAGAATGTAATGAGTGATCAGCATATACAGCAGCTTATCCGTGCAATGGCTGATATCCACAGTTACTTTAGAGGAGTCTATCAAATACCTGACGAGGATATGGACTTTGCAATGGACATCGAATTTAAGGTTACCCGGGACAATGAGTTGCAGATTAAGCAGGCCCGTCCCTGGATCGATTAGCGAATCCCTCGACACTACCCCCACCCCTTTTCTGCCCCTGGGAAGTCTCTTTCCACTTCTGCCCCTGCCGGATGTCTCTTTCCGCCAGTGCCTGCTCGATCTTCCGGCGGTTTTCGCTTCCATTCAGGGCCCAGGCCGGAGCAAGCAGCTCATCTGGGTGGGGATCACTGATAAGCCTTTGGATAACCATATCAGAAGGAAGGTATTGAATGAATTCGCACAGGATGTCGATATACTCCTCTCTGGTGAGACAGCAATACTCGCCCCGCTGATACAGAGCGGCCAGGGGAGTGCCTTTAATTACATACAGAAGATGGATTTTAATCCCGTGGATGGCAAGCTGTGAGAGCTTGCAGGCAGTATCGATCATATCGGACTTTTCTTCTCCGGGCAGGCCGAGGATGACATGGACACAGATGTTAATACCTTTGCGGCTGTTGGCCAGGTTAACGGCATCGAGGAATTCTCTGGTTCCGTGTCCGCGATTGATTCTGTGCAGGGTTTGATCATGGAAGGATTGCAGCCCCAGTTCGAGCCAGACAAGATGATCCTGCGCATAGCTTTCCAGAAGGTCCACGATCCCGGAATCGATACAGTCAGGCCGGGTGCCGATGCAAAGACCCACGACCCCTTCAACGGATAAAGCTTCCTCGTACAGGCGCTTGAGGGTTTGCAGTGGAGCATAGGTATTGCTGAAGGATTGAAAGTAGGCCAGGAACTTTCTGGCCTTGTAGCGCTGGCTGATCGACTGCTGCTGGCGCAGGATCTGCTCTCGCACCGAAAGACCGGCCAGGGCCTGCCCTGTGCCTGAGCCTTTCTGATTGCAGAAAATGCAGCCGCCGGTGGACCGCGTGCCGTCACGATTGGGGCAGGTGAAACCTGCATCGATGGTAATCTTCTGTACCCGCTCGGCGTAAAGGTTCCGCAGATAGGTGTTAAAATCGTAAATCCTGTCGCTCATCCAGTGCCGCAACTCCTGTGGTTGGTTCTTCTTTCGATTTGCTTCCGGAGCTTCATTGTAGTATAACATAGTGATAACCTGGCCGTATACCAGGAATTTCCATCAAAAGAATGCAGGGAGGACAATGTCATTGAAGTATGATGTAATTGTGGTCGGAGCAGGGCATGCCGGGTGTGAGGCTGCCCTGGCCAGTGCCAGGATGGGCTGCCGGACGCTTCTTCTGACCATGAATCTTGACGGTATTGCCTATATGGCTTGCAGTCCGTCCATTGGCGGGCTTGGCAAGGGTAATCTGGTACGGGAGATCGACGCCCTGGGCGGTGAAATGGGCAGGGTGTCGGACAGGACAACCATCCAGTTCAAGATTCTGAATACCAGCAAGGGTCCGGCGGTCCAGGGATCCAGGGCCCAGAACGATAAGCTCCGCTACCATATGGCCATGAAGGAAGTCCTGGAAAAGGCCAGCCGCCTGCACATCTGCCAGGGAATGGTTGACAGGCTGCTGGTGGATGGTCACCGGGTTTTTGGAGTAAAGACCAGGCTTCAGGGCGAGATCCTGGCTCAGACAGTGGTGTTGGCTACCGGAACCTATCTTCGCGGCCTGGTCCATGTCGGGACCGAGAGTTTCCCTGCCGGCCGGGCCGGTGAGTTTTCCGCCGAAGGGCTGGCCGACGATTTATTGAAAATTGGCTTTCAGATCGGACGGCTGAAGACCGGAACCCCTCCCCGGCTGCGGGCCTCGACCATCGATTTTTCCGTGATGACCCGCCAGGAGGGTGATGATTCCCCCCGGCCCTTTTCCTCGTCCACAACGCGCCTTGATCTTCCGCAACTGCCCTGCCATCTCACCCAGACGAACGAGAAAACTCATGATCTGATCCGGAAAAACATTCACCTCTCGCCTCTCTACAATGGAACGATTACCGGCATCTCGGCCCGCTATTGCCCCTCCCTTGAAGACAAGGTCATGAAATTCCCTGAGCGGCAGAGCCATCACGTGATCATCGAGCCCGAAGGACTGGAAACCGAGGAGATGTATGCAAGCGGCCTTGGCAACAGCCTCCCCTATGAAATTCAACTGGGTATTGTCCACTCGGTCAGGGGGCTCGAGGAGGCTGAAGTCATGAGACCGGCCTATGCCATCGAGTATGATTTTATCTTTCCCACCCAACTCAAGCCCACCCTGGAAACCAAGCTGATCCAGGGCCTTTACCTGGCCGGTCAGATCAACGGCACCTCAGGCTATGAGGAGGCCGCAGCTCAGGGGCTGTGGGCCGGAATCAATGCCGCCCAGGCGGTGCGGGGCGATGAGCCTTTTATCCTTGACCGGTCGCAAGGCTATATGGGCGTTCTGGTGGATGACCTGGTTACTCGGGGAACGCGCGAGCCCTACCGGATGTTCACCTCACGGGCCGAATACCGGCTGCTCCTGCGGGAGGACAATGCGGACCTTCGGCTGGCGGAAAAAGGACACCGGCTTGGCCTGATCAGCAGGGAGCGCTACGAGCAGGTCAGGGAAAAAGAAGAGGCTATCCGCCGGGGGCTGGAAAAACTCGGTTCGATCAGAGTCCTGCCCAATGCCGGAACAAACCAGACCCTGGCCGGATTAGGATCAGCCCCGCTGCAAAAGGTGGTCACTCTGGCGGAAATCCTGCGGCGTCCCGAGCTGACTTTTTCTGACCTCACGGCTTTTGCAGCCTGCCAGGAGGGTGAGTGCCTGAGCGGTATGGACCCGGAAGTTGTGCGCCAGATCGAGATCCAGGTAAAATATGACGGCTATATCCAGCGGCAGATGCAGGAGATCAGGCAGTTTCAGAGCCTGGAAAAAGTCAGGATCCCGCCTGACCTCGACTACCGGCGCCTGTCCGGCCTGTCCAATGAGCTGAAGCAAAAGCTTACCGAAATCCGGCCTCTCTCCCTTGGCCAGGCTTCCCGCATTTCAGGAATGACCCCGGCGGCTATCTCCGTGCTGATGATCCACCTGAAGACCAGGAAGGCAGTGGACAAACCCCAGGCAGTATAACTTAGCCCTCCCTCTCTTCCTCCTCTACGCTGCTCTTTGGCCATTCTTCCTGGGTAAAGGGTTCCCCGTTTCCATAAAGGTCATATTTCCTGAAGAGTCTCTTGGCCCTTTTGGTGATATCGCTGATAAACATCTTTTCATACTTGGCATTCCTGACATAAGCTTTGACCTGTATCCGGGTAAGGGGGATATCGCCTGACAGGACATCGGCGGCAAGGACGACGAGCGGCTTGGCAGGCTCGATGAGATCGGAGCTTAAAGCTGCCAGCCGGCTGCATTCCAGTGCCTTTTGGGGATCGGTGTTGATCGGCAGGTAAAAATCAGCCAGAACCGGCGACGATGATTCACCCAAATTAGCATTGGTAACCGTGGTATTCAGCAGTTGGGAATTCGGAACAATGATCAGGGTATCGTTATACGCCCTGATTTTGGTGGACCGCAGGCCGATAGACTGCACCACTCCTTCCATATCGTTGATCATGATCCGGTCTCCCTCCTGATAGAGCTTGTCTGACCAGATAACCATGGAACCGAACAGGTTCTTGATCAGCTCCTGAGCTGCAAGCCCTACGGCAACTCCCGCCGAGGTAGCGGCGGCAAAAAGGATCTCCTTGGGGGGCGAGAGGATGTCGAAGCAGACATAAATGCCGAAGCTCCAGACAAGTATGCGGGCCAGCGGTATCCAATAGCGCAGGTGGCGTATCCACAGCGTCTGCTGCTCGATCAGGGCCAGACTTATCTTCAGCAGGAGTTGACTCAGGAGATAAGTTATCAGGAGAACAGCGAGAACTGCTAACACCTGAAAGTATGACAGCTTGAAGCCTTCCATTAATATTTTCAAATTATCCATAATCTTCCTGTTAAACGAGGTTGATCTGCATCAGGTAATCCCGTAAGCTTCCGTACAATTCCGGACGTATCGAGTAGCGGGTCCCCCGGGAAATCAGGAGTCCCATGTTATGCAGGTTGTGAATTGCCATCCTGGTCCGGGGAATGTCCGCCCTGTTAATGGCCTCGATTTCAAGGTAAGGGTGCATGAGGATTTTTTTGAGTATTATCAGCTCCTTCAAAGCAAGGGAGTGAAAGTATTCCCTGGGGTTTGGCAGGTTATAGCTGAGCATGATCCGGTCATTATCAACCGGGGTTACGCACCGCAGGAATATTCGCAGTCCCACGCCGGGAATACCGGAGCTGATCTGGTAAAGACTGGCCCAGAAGAGTGCCTCATTGCTATACTCGAACTGGAAGCCGGAAATCAGCATCCTCTTTTCTATGATGCTTTTGAAAGAGGAAAATTCATACTTGCTGAGGTTGATTTCGAACAGGAACCGCGAGAAAGCCGGAATGGCGGCCCGGATATATTCGGCAACTATTTGATTGACCGAGATCACCATAAGCTTTGAGGAATTCATGACCTGCTCGACAAGGTGCATGGCCAGGGCAAGATTTTCCTCATCGATCAGGAGCATGCGCTCGAAATTATCCAGAAAGACAATCGGCTCGTCGAAGCCGGGCAGCTCTTTGAGAGGCCGGGTTATGGTATGCCGGTAAATTTTGTATTTCCGGTCCCGGAAATGAGTAGTGAGCAGGTAGCCGATCATGCCGAAGCTGCCGGTCATATGGTCTGTCAGAAACAGGAGATTTCCGGTGTGGTTCTGATCGTAGTGGGTCTTGAGCAGGGTGATCACGGCCAGGACCTGGGGCGGAATCACCAGCAGGGCAGGATTTTTCCTGTCCAGAATAACCTCTGAAAGCTGGGCCGGTACCCGGGGAGTCTCCAGCCAGCGGGGGTCCACGGTCAGACTCTTGGCATGGACTTTGGCTTTGTGGGTTATGCCCATGGCCGGCTTCAGCTTTTCATTGATAAGCTGAAAATACCAGGCTTCGCCCCTGGCGGTTGCCTGGTGAAGCTGACTTTTATTCGTCTCACTTACGGTATGGGCCGCTTTTTTAAGCCCTCGCAGGATAAATTTTCTCCGTACCTTTGGCCATGAGCTCTGTTTGAGCTGAACGACCGTATCCATGGCTGTCGATGCATTGGCCAGGGAACGTTTCCGGGAACGGCTGATTTGCTCACGAGCCTCCTGATAAAATCTGTCTATCCACCTGGCGGAACGTTGATTATAAACTTCCGCGAAGGAAGAGGATTCCTTTTCATCCGTATCCCCTGCCAGGTAAGCCTGGAAAGCCTCCAGATTGTTGACTACCGTCTGGATCGACTTATTGAGGCTCCCCAGCAGTTGCTCCGTCTCTCTTCTGTGGTTTTCCACAATCGCCTTGCGAAGCACACCGATAACGCTCTCGCTCGATATCCACTCGCGAGGGAACAGGATGGACATACTCCGGACAACAGGAACAGACCATCTGCCTGAAGGCAGGTGAGAGAGCAGGTCGGGAAAGTCGCCGGTTCTGAATTCAGGCTTCAGCAGCCGGTGGTTTACCAGGTTTTCCTTCAGCAGATCAAGGGATGATTGCAGGTCATCATAGTCTTTCTCAATAGCCTGCCGTATCGGGTCCCTGCACTCCAGAAGCTTGCGAAGCCAGACATAAAACTGCCGGGTTTGCTCATATATTCTCTCACGGTTCCTGAGTAAGAGGAGGTTAAGACGCAACCGCCGGGAAGAAAAACAGGTCAAAGGATATTTCCACCGGGGAATCAGCCTCGCCTGGTTTGAAGGCTCAACGAATCCGGCACAGTGACAGGGCTCCCATTTTCTGATAACCTTCAGCTCCATCATGACAATCCGCCTGAGATGCCGGTAGTTCTGATCGAGCCATTCCCTCCCTTCCCGGGTATGGACAAGGGAGCTTTTTCCCTCGATCAGCTCAAGAAACCGCTCGGTATGATGAAAAGGTGTATCGAGACTGACTTCCATGATTTTCCTTCCATAATGCCATCATAATGAAAGGCTTTTTGTTGTAAGAAACCAAAACTTCTCTTTGAAAGAGATATCCTACAAAAGGAGCACCGGAAAGGTCAAGGAGTTTTTTGTGATCCTGGGCATGGTAAGCGATTATTCCAACACCCCCATGTCTTGATGGTAAATATTCTGAAGATCATATCCAATATAGTGTAGTGACGGGTTCTTTTTGGATTATGAAATAGAGGGTAGTCAAAGACGCTAAAATGAATGGCACTTACATAAGAGTTGGTATTTCTCCCGCAG
>JBFLZW010000009.1 GCA_040755755.1 bacterium
TATATGTTCTCATATTGTCGCTCATGATATACTCCTTTTTAATTATTTTTTCAATTACTTAGAGTATATCATGAGCGACAGCTAATGTGTTCTCAATCTATTTCTAAAAATGTGTCCGGTAGTGAGTTCACCATTTAATAAACGATATTTTCCATACAAGAAGAACGAGTTCATTTGCTTTCTCCTCTCCTCTCCTCCTGCTGTTTCGCCTCGCTCAGCTTCCTGTCCAGTTGCCGGATAGCTCCAAGGCACAGGCTGATGATAGCCTTGAGTGAGAGATAGGGTTTGCCCTCCGGATCGTACAGGATTTTTCCACTCACCTTATCCCTGCCGAGCAGCCACTCCGGCAGGCTGCTGTCGTCGATAATTTCAAGCCCTGTCCGGGGATCAAGTATTCCGCTTGGCCTGATGGCACAGATTACCGCAAGATCATCAACCGGGACAATCGTACCATTCTCCTGCCTGTGGTCAAGGAAGAAAAAGTCAGCCACATTATACCAGTCGTCGGCATAGGCATCATCCCAGGCAGCAGATGAGGTTCCCAGGTCCTGCACCTTATGGTCCTGGGGTCCGAAGAGGCCATAGCGGACATTGTACTGATGCATGCCCTGCGCTGTCTTATCCCACAGGGAAAGTGTAATGGCAGGCTCAAGGTCATTGATGTCGCCGTCAACCTCTACCGCTGCCCCATTGACCGCACCGGACCAGTCGCCGCAGGACAGGGAGCTCTGGCGTTTTGCCGTCAGGCGAAGGTCACGAAACCGCGCGTCAGACCCACCCCACCAGGCACCATTGAGGCCGAGAAAACAATCCACAACGTTATTGGCATTGGGTTTGATCAGGAATCTGTTGCCATCGGCATCGCCACCGATCTCCACCGCATAATTTGTTCCCTGGAATTTGATGATACCCGGATTGGTATCACTCCCGGCCAGGGTGATATCTCCACCGCCGGAGACCGTTACCCCTCCGCTGGAATTCACCTTGATCGTCAGGGTGCCAAAAAACTGGTCCCATTTGATCCCCTTGCCCCCCGAATAATCTCCGATGGTCACATTACCCTGGCCAGACCCCCCATATATAGCCTGGAATCTCACCTGGCCGCTGGTGTTATAGCCGGTCAAAGCCACATTAGTGATAACCAGCCCGCCACTGGTCGCAGGATCAGCACTGGTTTTAATCTCCCCGTTATCGCCGACTATCACCGCTGCGGTAATCTGATTCGCCCCTGCGCCCTGGGCATCGGTCGTTCCCTGATACAGGGGAGAATAGCCACGATCGGTATTGGCTTCACTTACCACCAGTGTATCTGTCGAAATATCTCCCCAGTCATCCAGGGCATCGGAAAACCTTATGGCTTCAACATCCACCAGGAGCCCGTCCCGGATAATCATGCGGGTAATCATGCAATCCCATCCGGCAGATTCTCCCCCCAGATTGGAGGCATTGACGGTGATCATATCTCCGGGCTCGAGAAACAGCAGTCTGCCTGTGCCCGTAAAGGTAATGGTTCTATCCCGTAATAAAACACGCTGCAAGGCCAGTTTTGCGCATTTCTGGGCCTTGGCGCTGTCCAGCACCCAGTCAGCCTCAATGGTAGTGTCAGACCGTTTATCCGTGCTGCTCTTGACCGCAATCAGGCTTTTATTGACCTGGTCAACCGGCTCATCAGCAGTCTGCCAGGTCACATAGCCGGAATCTTTCTGTTTTTGGGTGAAGGTATGGTTAATTCGAAATGTCCCTGGAATAACCATGGTCTCATCTATGGTCATCTGGCTTGTTTTGGTCAGCACCTTGAACCCGATTTTATCCCGATATACCGGGATCATGCCAGCCAGGATAAAGAGCTTGCTGATGAGCTTTTCTCTCGGCATTCGATACCACAGGCCGACATTCATCGCCAATCCCCTGGCCGTGAACGTGCTGCGCGCCGCATCGAGGGAATCCGTATCGATGAACATCGATGAGATGCCGAAGGATTGCAGGAGGCTTGCGGCGATATCCGCAGGGTTGGTCGTACCTGCCAGGTCGCTTCGGGAGAATTTCACCGGCAGGTCATAAATCTCCTTGCCGATAATGCCCCAGAATCCGTTGGCATCGTTCGTGCCGTCATGATTGGCATCATCGCACAAAAGCTGCATCACCCGCCAACTGTTTCCATCCGCCCCGGTGACCGTATCCTGCTTAAAGGTGTATGTTCCACTCTGATACGTGGTTTTAAAATTAACCTCACGGGGAGTCCTGGCCTGGCTGATGGTATAGATTACCCCAGGAGGCCCCAGGAGGTAATGATCAGTGCTGACGCTGGTCAAATTACTGGTCAGGTCGTCGCTGGCAGCCGTGAGATTGACCGTGGTTATCTCTGATGCGTAGATATAGCTTTGCACCCAGCATGCTTTGACTCCGTCAGCTCCGCAGTGAGCCAGGAGAAACTGTCCGACAGAGAAGAGGGCCCTCTGATCACCGGCTACGGTGAAAGTGTCCGCATCGACATAGACTGCCGCCTGCGATTTGCTGATCCATCGCGTGGGGATGTATGCCGTACCGTAGACTATCGGCACACACATATTGTCAGCCTTCATTACATCGGCTGGAAAAAGCTCACTCACCAGTGGCGTAGTGGGGTAATCCCCTTCCAGGTGCAAGGTAAACCAGTCCTGGCACTCCAGGATCATCACCTGATCAACAGCATGAGCCGAGACTACCTTGAACCGCCAGGCCATCAGCTCGGCTGCTACCGCAGCCGATCCGATCAGCCGCACCACGATAGCTGCGCCAATAAAACTGGACGGCGAATAGCCATCGATTGAATTGCCGTGAAAATCGACGGCCATTGTCAGCCTGACCGGAGGGATCACCTCAAAGCCCGGCTCTGCCGCTGGAATCTGGAGCGGAGAAAAGGAAATCACCCGAAATGAATAGCTGTATCCATTCCAGGATGTCTCCTGATTTGACCAGCGATAGTCCACCGAGCCATTGGCATTCAGGTCAACATCAAACAGCCAGCTCACCTGCCTGGCAGCAGCATTCAGAATGATCTGCCGTGCCAGATCATTATCCTGGAACTGGAATACATGGCTGAACTCAATCCAGGGATTGGCTGCCGTGGCAGTGGTTTCATCCTCCGGCAGGTCTATTGAGTCTATATCCCCAGCGATTAATCCGGCTTCACGCGAGACAGCCAGGGTATTAAAGGCCCGCACTCCCAGTTCGATTACCAGCCGGTCTCCTGCCTGAATGGTCAGGGGTGTCAGGGCGGTTTCGGGGGGAAAATGGCGATTTTCGCAGGTGGGGAAAAGGGAAAATTCCGAAGTCAGCGCCGAGGGGAAATAAGCCAGGAGTGTCCCTCGCAGGATCGACCCATCACCGGAGACGACTTTGATCAGCAGGGCAGGGCAAAAATCCCCGTCAGAGTTTATTTCATAGGCTCTGATTTGCCCACGGACCGTTCCGGATATGGTTTGTGCCGTCAAAGCGTCAGAGATATACTGATAGATCGATACATCATAGGGAGCGCTCCCGGAAGTCTCGACAACTCCCTGTCCTCCGGCACTGGCCCCTGTTTTTGCAGGATAGGTCATCCATCTGCAGGTATTTACCTGTTCCCACTGGCTGCTGTAAGCCGGGCTGATGGGAGCACTGACATATCGAGGGAAATAGAATCTAGTTCCCATTGCCGCTCCCCTGGGCATCATTGGGCTGATGCATCCCCCGCATCTTCTCCCAGAGCCGGTTCAGGAAAGATTCGATCAGCCACTCATTCAGCCGGTTACCGTTATTGTCGAGGCAGAATTTTTGAGCGAATTGAAGTATTGTCTGTTTCTCTGTATCAGTCATAGTATCGCCTCCTGCCTGCACCAGATATACGCCTCATTGAGTTTTCCGTCTGTATAGTTGTCAATTCTTCCCAGATCGGCCTGGATCGTTGTCATTCCGGTTTCCTCCCTGCAATGGAGAGCAAAAGATTAGCCAGACCATAGATTTTGTAATTGCGCAGGAATGACTCCCACCGGCAATCGAACCTGACCACATAGACATGGCTGTCATACTGAGCCGGTGGAGCCCACCAGAAAGTCCTGGCTGTTCCGCACCCCTTGGCCGGGTCATGGTAAAAATCAAAGAGTGTACCATGATCCGCCTCGCTCAAATACTGCCATTGCAGCTTGACCCAGAACCTCGACTGATCGGACAGAATCACCCGCTCCTCAGCCCTGCCCCTGCCCAGATGGATTTCGATATCCTTTTCTCCTGATATGGTCAGAACTTCCTGCGGATCCACGCTCAGGGTAGCGGCATAATCAGGAGTGACATCGGTCAGAAAATCGTACATGGTCAGGATCGGCATCAGACTCTCCCCCGCAGCTTCTGCACCACCGCCGGATCATCCAGACTGTTGACGACCTGTGATTTTATCACCTGGCCATCGACCACGACATTAATGGTAATTTGTGCCGACTCTTTCAGGTCAAGCAGCATCGGCGCGACCGCCCTTCCCACCTCCTGACCGATAGCCGCAGCGCTCATCTGCTCTCCCTTCTCTCTGGCCACCCAGGGAATGCCCAGGATATCCTGCCGCACTCCGGCCACCACACCGGCATAGTCGGCGCTGGCTGCCTGATAGAATGGCAGCAGGGTGCCGGTGATGAACGATGACAGGGGATTGAATTCCTGTGGATTGCCAATCGCCCCGGCCAATAACTGCTGATAGGCGCTCTGCAATCCAGCCACGCTCTGCACCGGAGCCAGGGGGCCGGTATCGAGACTCATCAACAGACTGTTCACCGGCCCAAGAATTGCGCTGGTATTAGTTTGTATGGCTGTAGTATTCAGGCCAAGGGCATTGGCTACTGATTTAAGTGATTGATCAAAAGTTTCAAATATTGGTTTGAGTGTCTCCAGAATCGTACCAAGTTGTCCGCCAGCATCAATAAAGGCAGAAGTTACAGTGTCAAGTGTTGTGCCGCCATCACCCTTAATATACTGATCAAGTAATCCAAATGCACCAACAAAGCCGGTTGAACTCATCATAATTTGATCAATAACTTGGTTGGTAAATCCTTGCGCTAGCCCAGCTTTCACCTTCTCATACATGAACCTTTCCAGGCTATCACCAAATCCCTGAAAGCCGCTCGTATCAATGCTTTCGAGGAAAGCATTACCGATTCCCTGAGCTATATTCTCCTGGATTTCGTAGAACTTGGCTGAAATCTGATCAAAATAAGCCGTCCACATTTGAGCATCTTCCGCACTAATGAATGAGCTGACAGGCCTGATATAGCCATATTCATGAGGGATATCAGGACCACCATCCCATCCTGGTTCATAATAGGTATTGGATTTCACCCCAACCTGAGAGGATAGCCATTGATTTAAAATAGCCGCCCTTTTTTGCGGGTCTTTTTCCGCTTCTGGACCAAAGAGAACATTCCACATTTCTTGAGGAAAAGTACCGTAAACATTAGGTAAAATATGAGGGAATGGGCCATGCATGGCCATATTACTGAGGTTCTGCAGATTGATATCACCAAATGTAATATTCCATAACCATTCAAAAGCATCCTTGACTCCTGGCACTAATTTTGAGATATCGAAATAGGAAGCAATCATATTTTGAAGGTTATTTATATTCGTGCCTCGCTGAATATCAAAAGCTGTTTTCCCATGTAAATGAATAGGAATATTTGCCGCAGTGCTATCGGTTAACAAAGCTATCCGATGATAAAAATCAATCTGTTTTTGAAGAGTAATCTCAATAGTGTTAAGTAACTCCTGATTTTTAGGGGTATCTTTCCATTTCTGACCTATACGCTTAATTTGTCCGTCAATCACCTCATATAATAAATCAATAGATGGATGTTTTTCATTATAATTTTTAGACCATTCACCAAATAATCCACCCCCAACAGCACCAATTATAGTTCCCCATCCAGGTTTAATGAGGGTCCCAATTATAGCTCCCTGTATTGCACCTTTTTCAGCATTCAGTTGACCTGATTTATGCTGTTGATAAAGATCATACCCCATCATCCCCATACCCAAATAAGATCCCCAATTTGAACCTGAGTTTGCAGTAGAATTACCTGACCCCAGAGTAAGATTAAAAGAACTCAGCCCACCAGACAACTGTTTGCTATTCATGTAATTCATAGCGGCATCGATGCCTTTTTTGATATTATCACCAATCACTTTATCCAGTACCATCTTCAGGAAGTAATCCTTAATATCCTGGAAAAATCGCTTGAATGCATCACGCCCACCGTTTAGGCTGTCGATGATCGCATCAGATAAGCCGCTACTGATATGGCCTATGGTTTGATCCCACTGCCGCTGGATTTCCTCCTGCTTCTGCTTGGCAAGTTTTATAGCTTTGTTATATTTATCAATATCGATCTCTGCTAGAGCATTGGCTTCTTTTAGCAGTTCATCGGCTGTTTTTTCTGATGAAATTTGGAGATCAGTATTGAATTTTGATAATTTTTTATCTGTTTCTTGGAGATTGGTTTTAAAGGTTGACATTCCAGCGTGGAGGTCCTTAAATGCGCCATTACCTCCCTGCATGGTTTTATTTAGCGCATCGAGCTCAAGATTGAAAGCCTTAGTCAGCTCTGGAATATCGCCTAGGAGTTTTCGATATTCGGCATATTTTTCATTGAGCTTTTTGACTGCATAATCATGCTCGCTAAGGGTAAGGCTATCAATGGTATCCTGGAGTTCCTTTAGTGCATTGATAACATCTTTAGATGTTTCCTTGGTGGTATCAAATTTTTCTTTTTCGAGTACTCCGCTTGCCCCCCGGAGCTTGTAAACCTCTTCATCGATGACAATGCCAGACCTTCGCAAGCTTTCAGTCTGGCCTTCCATGGCTTTCCCTAAAGCTAAGGCTGCACTGCGCACATCACCTTCCATCACCGCCGCCAGGTCAACCATCACCCTGGTCGCCATCGGTATCTGATCATTGCCGATGGAGTCAAACATCATCAGCATCTTCTGGCCGCGCTCGATTTGATCGTCTTCGATCCCGGTCAGCTTCTGCAAAGATTCGGCCTGCTTCAGGGTGTTTTGGTAGAACTCATCGGAATACCGATTATTAGCCACCATAGCTGCCTTGAGCGATCGATCGGCCTGATCCTGAGCAGCCGCAAGCTTCACCCATCCCTCGATCATCTGCTCCAGTTTCCAGACTCCCAAAGCTGCACCGACCCCCATAATGGCATCCTTCAGGGAGAAAAGCGTATTGCCGGCGTCACTGAGCGCTCCCTGGAGGGTATGCATTTTCCCCCTGGTTTCTTCCACTCTCTGGCCGGTTTCATCGAGACTGCGATTGAACTCCTTGATAGGAGCGCTGTTACTTTCACTCTGTATTCTTAGCCTTAATTCTTCAGTCACTTGTTATTCCCGGTTTTTGTTTTGCTTTACTGCTTTCCTTTAACCACTTCTCTGTCCGATTGATCTTGCGGATAATATCCAGTTGCTCTTCAGCCTCGATAGCCATCAGGTCCATGATCCTGGCCAGAAAGCCGTAATCCAGATTGCCATTCAGCCCATCTCTAGCCTGAAAGCATAGATCGTGCACCTCGACACAAACCTCGTTAGCTGCTGTGAGCTGCGGAGGCTGACGTTCGCAGCCTCCGCACGGCGGATCAATACCTTCCTGCGCGAATTTTTTCCGGCAGCCGGGGCAATACTCGTCTAATCTCCAGCGCCAGAAGTCAATGAGTTTTTTATTTCCTCCTCCTCAGCCTGGTTTGCCCGGACCTGAGCATCGAGGCAGGCGGCAGCTACAAGATTAGTGAAGCCGGGGAACTGCTCGACCAATACCTTTTTGTTCTCCTCGTTGAAAGGAATCGGCTGGCCGGTGCCATCCTTAAGCTCCCAGTCGATAATCTGGCTCATGAAAATTTTGGGCAGATAGATATCCTGATCAACATTCCCCTTGCCGCTTTCTGCCTCCCTGCGGATTTTGCGCAGGGTTGACCTGGTCAATGGTTTTATCTTAATCCTGAACTTTAACCCCTCAAATTCCGATCTTTCAAACACCCGGTGATTTCCGTCAATCCATACTCCATCCTGTTGGCTAAGATCAAGGAACAGGTCCATAACTCTGATCTCCTTTTAATAACTGGCCTGCGAATTGACCAGGACAACCTTCATATCTGATGCATCAGCATCGTCCTCGTAATAACCCAGAAAATCAAGTTCAAGGTATGCGCCCGCAGGTCCGGTAATCGCCGGAGATTTCTGGCTGTATTTCAGCTCGTCAACCGATACTGCCAGCGAATATGATCCGCTGGTCAGGGTAATCGACAGTGAGCTTTTCGTTTTGTTCCGCCCTTTGGCCAGGATAGTATCGCCATCGAACATGCCCCGGATCCTGCCCGTGACTGACGGGATGCCCTCTCCCCTGACCGTAGCCTCTCCCGTGCTGCCCAGGCCAAAGCCGAGCACAGAGTTATTGTTCAGGGTAAAGGTCAGCTCCTCCAGAGAGGTCACCGCACTGCCGCCTTCGGATACGTTGGATATGTCCTGCAAATCGAAAATCTTTGATGGTTTGCTCAGATCTGTTGGACTGGCTGAATACGGGCTGGTCCCTGCCGTTTCCTTGGATCCCAGCAACGGGACCGAATATTGAAACTGCCCGTTCTGATTAAAAGAAAACGTGATTCCGTTAGCCAGGCAACCGTTGTATTTGTAATACCTGCTGATATCCGTCCAACCCTTGTCGAGCAGGAAGGACGGCGTAGATCCGATCTTAAAGGTGTGCGTATAGGGCCCTGTGCCTGAAGTAGTCGGTGCACCGAAAACCATCTTAAGAATATAGCCGATAGCTATCAGATCAACCGGCCCGGTCAAGGTGCCGGTCACAACTTTATTACCGTACCAGGGCAGGGAAGAATGTCGTCCTGCGCCGATCAGATTAGTCGGCTGAGGAGACTGATCTATGCCAAGATCAAGCGAATTGATCGGTAATTTGATCGCTGCCGGGGATACTGGATCCGTTTTAAAAGTCGTTTCAAAATCAAGCAAAGCTTGCGCATTAATATTACTCGCCCATGCCATTTTGATTCTCCCTTACCATGTCTTATGTCGTTTATACTCAAAAACTACTGTCTTGCTTTGAATTTTCATCCCTCCGCTTTCTGAGGAAAAAGTCTGCGACGGCTCTTCACCCACGGGGAAGGCATTCAGGATATGGCCATTGCCTGTGGTGAATCCGAGCTTTTGATCGATCAGGCTGGCGATCACATCCTGAGCAATAGCCAGCACTCCATGGCTGCCCATGATAGACTCTTCCGGCTGTATGATCCGCTGAAAAACGGTCAGCCTGACCTGAGCATATTGAATATACTGTTTGCTGAGCTGCTGCTCGTTTTTGATCAGCCCGTCCTTGATCTCGATGGCCGGAAACCCGCATCCCGGAGGAATCTGAGCGTCGTCCTCGGTGATGTAGATGTCTGCGTCCCGGATATAGCACAGACTCTCGTCAATCTGAAGGTGCGCCTTGATAGCCGTCATCAATTCTTTCATGCCATTATTCTCCTGCTTGTCCTGCCTGTCCCAGGGCGCCACCGGCAGTCCCGAATACATACCTGGCAATGGACCGCTTCAGATAGACTATGTCCGAATCCTGCACCAGGAGAAACTTCCTTGCCGGGATATCTCCCCAGGGAAGCTTCTGCAATCTGGTATGCTCTCTCACTGTATGCTCCCGGACCGGTCTTCCTTTCCTGATAAATGCCTTGACCGTATGCTGTTTAACCCTGACCTGCACCGTACCGAAGGAACCTTTCTCTGCCCCATACTGATGAGTTTTGGCATACGGCACGTTGGTGGCGATCTCCAGGAAATCCGGCCCGGTCGTCGATGATCCCGGCCCGGTCAGGCTATTCAGCAATATCCCGCTTTTCCGCAGAGTCTGGCCGGTCTTGCCTTTCCCCCGGCCACGGCTCAAGGCCCGCTTCGATGGCTCCCACTTCACCGGCCTTCCGCCCTCGGCAAAATTCCTGGAGATGCTCCGCTGCATCCTGCCCTGGAAATCCTGGAAGACCGGGCGCATATCCTCCAGCCGGTGCGCGACCTGAATAAACGTGGTTTGGACTTCCTTACAATTGCTGGTGATGCTGAAAACAAGCGGGCCTGGCATTGCTATACTCCATTAAAAGATTCTTCGCTCATGTCGGTAAGACAACACAGTAATATTTCTCCCGCAGAGACGCAGAGACGCAAAGAAAAAAAGACAAATTATTTTCTCTGCGCCTTTGCGTCTCTGCGGGAGACCGTTTCTCCATTCATCAAAATCCCTCCATGTTAGCCCTGGTGAAAACAGCGCTATTCGAGCTGATGCTCACTTCATTGGGAGGAGAATCAGCCACCGGAGTCGCGGCCCCCAGGGCAGCCTTGCCCTCGGTGACCAGCTTGAGATAAGCGATTGCCTGATGGTGCCGGTCTTTACGGATTTCCGGTATCTCGATATCACGCCTGGCATAAAGGTTATAAATGGCCATATCCACGGCGTACTTTCGGATCAGCTCCGGCACCGGAGTCAGCGGCACGGCATACAGCTTCTGGCAATAGCCGTCGATCTCCGCGCTGGCGTCAATTATCGCCTTATCGACGACGGCCTCCAGGGTCTCGTCCATTTCGGTCTTCAGCCCGCTGTCATCCGTAAGCTTGATAACCATCGAAATGGAAATCTGATCCGGGTAAATATCGGCTTTGGTGCAATAGGGTATCGTTGGCATTGGTTCCTCCCTATAATGTATAGAAGAGTGAAAATCCTATAGAGGGGATTTCCCGCAGAGACGCAGAGGCGCAGAGAAAATAATTTGTCTTTTTTACCTCTGCGCCTCTGCGTCTCTGCGGGAGAAATATTAAGGAGAATGAGCCGGAATTACCAGATAGCCGTTATCACGCTAACCCAGGAATTAGGATCTTCACAGATGTACACATGATTGGCATCCCAGGCGATATCACCAGGATATCCCGGTGATGTCGCTGTCGCAGGAGTTTTCCGCTAAACCCTATTTCCCCTTTTTCCCCTTCGCGGGGCCGGATGGCTCCGAACCATCATCAGCGACAGGTCCCTCTAGCTTGCCATTGGCAGCAGAGGCATCCTCCTGGCTGCTGACCTGTGCTGGGATTTCCAGCACAATCAGCATCGGATCAGCCTTGAGCCGCGCAACCTGCTCATCGGTGAACCGTCCATCGGGGTAATCGACTGGCTTCTCGGAATGCCGGACCCCGCACCGGCAAAAGCCCTCTTTTTTTGACACGATCCGTAACATCGAATTCTCCTTTTTTTACTGACCACTGACCACTATCTTGCACTTACTCCATTACGACAGCCACGGCAGACACAGCGGCTTGGCGGTGTTGTAATACACGTTGGTTGCTCCGGCCTGGTTTCTCTCCGCCAGCAGAATTTCCCGCGCGTTGCCATCGAGGGACGGCGGATAAACCAGTAAGTCAGGCATGATTCCCAGGGGGACTCCATTATCGTTCTTGAAGGCCATCATGGCCGACCTGGCCGCCGCGTAGTTAGTCGCATCGAGCGTATCCTTGCTGGCGTAAGCCAACTGCCACAATCCATAGCCGACATTTCCCCGGTAATCGACTCCATAGCGGTACTTCTTGCGCATAAACACATTCTCGTCGGTGATGGAGTCCATTGCCACAAACTGCGGGCTCTGGCGCTCCTGGTAGATGAGCGGTTTGATAAACCGGCTGGTGTCGAACAGATACCAGGCCGTCCCGGCTCCTCCGCCATAGTTGCTGACAGTGGAAGAGCCGACCGGGTGATCGGTGTCGAAAAAGTACTGGCCGTCATAGCAGATAGTAGTAAATCCTGCAGCAAGAAGCCCCGCGAGCAAATAATCAGGGTGAACCTTGGAACTTCTGCCCAGCTCCTGAATAGGCGACTTGTAGACGCCGATGTTGTCATCCAGGATGTCGTTCCTGTCAATTTCGATGGTGCCCTCGTAGTCCTTGTTTGTGATGCTGTAACCATGCAGCATCAGGTTTTGCAGCACCCTGTCCCCCAGCCACTCCCGGAGCATCGGAAAAGCGCCCAGCCAGGCGTAATCCTGAGTCTTGCTCGTGGATGGCGCCAGGCTGGCGAAGGCAGGCCAGTACACCTGCGTGATCTCCATCGCCTGGTTAAAGAGCGCGCTGTTAGTCTTATAGATCGACGCCAGCATCGCCGCTGTAATCGTACCCTTGACAATGCTCATTTCTTTGTTCTCCTTTCATTGGCCCCTGGCCACTGATTGCTTACCTCTGATCGATATCCACCCAGACGGCAGTAGCGCTTTCCACCTTGACAATTTTCCCGGCAGGGATGTCGTTCGTCGTACCAGCAGCCAAAGCCACGGTCTGATCATCCAAAACATATACGGTTTTCCCTACATCAGCCGCTGTCATCCCGGAGGCTGCAAAGAGGAAAACCCCCTTCCTTTTGATCTTGACGTTAATGGCTCCATTCGCTCCGGCAGAATTATCCGCCTCGGCACAAGCCACTCCGGCAAACATAAAATTGGCCGTATCAGCTCCCGGCGCAGCATAGCCGCTGGCATTGGTACAAACCATGCTCCCGCCATAAACTTTGGCAGAAGCCGCCATAGGTAATTCTTCCTCCACACCCTCCTTATAGAGCGTGTCCCTGTCTTTGGTTAATGCACTCATTCTCTATTTTCTCCTTTCCCTGACCACTGACCACTAAATGAAAGTGTGAAGTGTAAAGTGTGAAGTGTGAAGTGTGAAATTTCTCCCTCCACCCTTCTCCCTTCTCCCTTCACTTTACCCCACAGGCCGGTAATACTTCTTGAAATCTTCCTCGCTCATGCCCATCTGTTTCATAACCACCCGGTCGGTTTCAGTGATCTCGGCCCTGGTTTCGCCTGCAGGCGGATCTCCGGCCCCGACATCCTTCATCATCACCACCACCGGGGCCTTTTCGACGAACATCTTAAACCCTGCCGGATCACCTTTGGCATAAGCCGTTGCCCAATCCTTCTGTGCCGCCGTGACCTTGCCCGCCTTCATTGCCTCGGTGACCAGTCCGTCGGCCTCCTGCCTGGCCAGCTTCTCCTTCATGGCCTGGAACTCTTCCACCGAAATCCCGGCAGTCTGAGGCTGCTTAAGAGCGCGAATCGTGGCGATGGCTTCCGACTTGGTTGCCGCCGCCGCCAGGCCAAGCTCAGTCATGATTTCCGTGCAGGCGACTGGAAAACGCAGACCGGAAGTTTTGAGCCCCTGGATCGCTCCGAGAACATCCATGCTGGTTGCCTCCGGAGGCAGATTCAGGGCCGACATAATTTCCTGGCCGATCACCGGCTGATTCAGCCTGGCTTTCATGGCCAGCAGGGCTTTTTCTTCGCTGGTGTCTTCCGGAAGGCCCAGCAAGACTAATACTTGCTTTAACATGATTTCCTCCTTTACGTTGGTTTGAGAATCTAAAGCCTTCATCACCAGGGGCACCAAATTGTTACCCCTGGGCAGATTAGTCAAGGCCATGCTTTGGATAGCGACCAGCCTCCTGGTCTTATCCAGCCCAACTACAGGGCTGTAATACCGGTATTGCCGGTTTTTAATCATCTCCCTGGCCGGTTCGGTCCAGTCAACCCGGCAGGCCAGGCCGGTGCCGTCAAAGAAAAATTCTTTTATCCAGCCCGCAGCCGGTGCGATCCCTCCGGTCAGGGTTTGATGCTCGTAATCGATTACGGTATCAACTCCCTTTGCCCGGTGTGCAGCCCTGACCGATTCGATGGATGCCTCATCGACGGTAAACGGCTCCATGCCGATTCCGGTAACCTGGCCCAGGGGGAAGATCAAAAACTCACTCGGAGCAGAGGGCGATGCCTCCATCGTGATGGTGATTACGGTTTCATCTCTCTGTGTCTCTGTGTCTCTGTGGTGTCCTTTTTCTTTTTCTTCACCCATTTTCCCGACTCCTTACCCAAAATTCACCAGAGGCCCAAAAATCGATTTTCCCTGCCTCCTGGCTACCAACCATGCGGTTCTCCATTTCGATCGATTTTCCCCTCTTACAGAGCGGTTTTCCCCTCTGTCCCCTCTTACCCCCGGCTTGACAAATCCGAAGGTGAAAGTGTATAGTAAAAATAACCACGAAATGAGGAGATAATAATGGACAAGAGCAAAATTCCCTTTTATGCTTCCAGCCTGGCCCAGAGCTTTATTGATTTCGAGCTGGGCGAAGTAGGACAAGAAAACCTTATCCATGATCAGCAATCGATTTCCTATATGCTGAAGCAAGGGTACAGCATCGATGATCTGGGCCTGATGGATGCGGTCAATATTCTTCGCGCCCATGATATCGAGAAGGCCAGGAAGGCCGCCGCATTGATTCAGCATCCTGAAGGAAAAGCCTCTGCCGAACGAAGCATTCGATGTTTTCAAGAGCGATGTATCCGCTGATCTCAAAGAATTTTCCCCTTGTTTTTCTGTAATCCGGTCCGGTGTTTTTCTATGATTTCAAGCCAATATTTTGATAAATCACCGTCCTGTAAACTTACCCCCAACCCGTTTTCCGGTAAACTCACTCCGGGAAGAAGTTTAGCCAGCTCTCCCCTTACCAATTTTTCGTAATCAGCGGGGTCCCCCTGTATATTCAATGTCCAGATCAGGTCTGAAAACCGCTGCCGATCCTGCCCTGCAGCTTCCATGAGCTGCATGAAGTTAGAAACCATCGGCTGGTAGATTGTGTCCCTTTCCTGGAAAATCAGCTTCGCATATTGATCTATATTTTGCAGTTTCAACGATTCGCAGAAATCAGGAAAGAAAAGCCGCGCCCAGCTTTCATTCACCAACTGAGACAGGTTATGATAATTCACCTCTTTTTTGTTATTATACCGTGGCAGGTCTATTTGCACGCCCAGGGAGTGTCCGAACTCATGGCAAAGGGTAGTGAGTGCGTCGGCCTGCTCGAATGAGGTAATCCTGCCATCCTGCAATGCTTTTTCAATGTGCATATATCGATCGAGTGCCAGCCCGATAGTTCTTTTTGCCTGATCCCAGCTACCGCTACGTTTTGTCTCGAACTCAAACCTTTTCACCGGCACGGCCTCAGCTCCCATTAGCTTGAAATTCTCCTGAAGGCCATTGAGCCTATCCGTCAACTGGCCCATATTCCGCACCGGCCCGAACCGCTCCTCAAAGGCCCGCTCGAAGATTTTCCGCTCCTCATCAGAGAACTTCGACAAGTCCGGCTCCCAGGCCACCTTCCCCGGATTGACAGCGAAACCTTCCGGAGGCATCAGCCTGGCTGGTTTATCCGATATGCTGCCATCCGGCAGCACCGGATAATATTCCTTCCCGGTCAGGTCTCCCTCGGTGGGTGTTATCCCCTCCTCCTCCAGGTCGTCATCACTTAGGTCATCCACCCCTGACCGGCAGCCGAAGTGATTCGGCGGGTAAAACTTATTCCAGAACGGATGGTCATACCGGTAGCAGACCGCAGGCGTGCTGCCGTGTCCGCCGAGCTCGTAGCACAGCGGGGTGGTGCCCGCGTCATCGATGGAGTTGTACCTCCACCAGGGCCGCTGTTTGGCCCTCTCCATTTGTTTATTGTATCTACCAACCGAATAACTAGTCTGGATATTCTGATGAAGCACGATCTTAATATGACGCGGATTCTCCGGAGCATACCCCGAATCACGTAATATCCCATTGAACGCCTCCTGGAAGCCTTTTAACACTCCCCCCTCGGTGAGAACCTTTTCCACCTCTGCATGCAGGTCTTTCAACACCCGCAAGGAAGTGATATTCGACACGGTAAACGCCTTCACCCTGGCCTCGGCAGAGAGCTGATAGAACTTGTCCGGATGCAGGATTTCCTTGCTGGCGAAAAATTGTATGGCTTCCGTGAATGCGCCCTTCATTTTACCGTAGTTCTCCCATACAGCCCTGCTGCCAGAATCCCCCTGGCAATCAACCGCTCCAGATCATCGGATGGCAGGTCGTTGAACGCCAGATATATCCGGTCACGGAGTTGAGGCAAAGATTCGGCGCTGCTCACTATCTCACCGAGCTTCTTTTCCATATCCGGATAAATCTTCCCATACTCCCGGAGGCAGGTTGCAACGATATCCTCCACCCCCTGCTGCCTGGCACTGAAGGTGCGCGGCTGCCCCTGGGCAAGAACTTCAGTGGTCAGTGGCCACTGACCACTGACCACTCCCTCTCCTGCTTTCATCATCAGAGGCTGCTGTCGCGCCGGGGGAGTAACGATCTCCTCGCCTTCTTCCGGCTCCGGAATATTGTATTTGCCATAAAAGTAATTCGTGGCCACCGGTAGACCCATTTCCACCAATCCCTTATCGATCTGGAGTGCCGTAACTAAATCTTCCGGAGGCTCATACGCCGTCTTATACCGGGGATACTTCGCCTGCGGGCCGAAATTGAACATCACCAGCGGGATCACGAGCTGCTGGGTGATGGTTTTGTCGAGGGCCATGCAATCCGCTTCCAGCAGATCTTGCCGCACCTTATCATGCACCTGAGCAGCAGCCCGCGATCCTTCCTGCACCTCGGTCGTGAGATTTTGTCCCAGCACCACGATCGAGATTTCGTTATTGACCAGCCCGATGAAGACCTTGTAAATGTCACTGTTGGCAGCCCCACTGATGGCCGACTCAAACGCTATCTCCGTGTTCTTGCTGATAATTCCGGCTCCATCCGTCCCGATGGCCTGCACTGCGGTTTTCAGTGCCGCCCGGTCCTGCACCGTAGCCGAAGGATCGTACTTCCCTAACCGGAGCGGCATGCCGTATACTTCGCAAAACCGTACCCAGTCCTTGAAGCTGTAGCTCTTGAACAGATAAAACCAGGCCAGGGTGCGCAACAGGCCCGACCTGGCCGGATATCCGCTCCGGGCCTTATATTTGTGGACTATAAACTTGGCGGGATAGTTCGCCAGGGATTCCCCCTGGCTCGGTTCATCGTCCGTGATCAGCCGGAGCTCGGTCTGTTTGTCGTCCCAGGTGAAGCGTTTCTGGTGCCGCCACTTCAGCTCGGCAATAATGTTCCTGCCGTCCCGGACATCCCAGATGATCTCCACCACCGCATACCCCTTGCCGATGGCATCCAGCAGGTCAAGCTGAGCTTCGGTCCAATTGGCAATTCCGCCGATCGCCTCTTTGACGAATTCCGCCTGCCTCACCGCCTCCTTGTCCGACTCGTCAGCCGGAAGGACATCCCACTTTAACCCGATAACCGCCTGCTTCCTGGTCTGGAAGCAGGAGAAAATCCTGGTGTCCTTCTCCTCGATCTCCTCGAAAAGCTCCATCTGCTGGTAGACATCCCCAGCGTCCGCCGCTTTGAGGATGGAAGCCAGCCGGACGGCAGTCAGCCCATTGCTGGGATAGGTCGAGTATGGGTCCTGCAGCCTGACCGCCGCCACCTCGTCCCGGTCCGGAGTACCGGGCAGATAGATTTTGTTGCCATTGGCATCGTAAATGTATTTCCGTTCCTGTTCTGGCATAAATGCTCCGATTATTTACAACTTGCTCTAACACTATGCAGCATTTCTCCCGCAGAGACGCTGAGACGCAGAGGAAATGATTTTTTTGTTTTTCTCTGCGCCTTTGCGTCTCTGCGGGAGATCATTTTTTAATACGCTCCGCCTGCAGCAAACCTTCCCCTGTCCCGGTCTCTTCCCCGGTCATCATCGTCATCCGCCACCCCATCGAGGTCACGCCGGCGCTCCACACTCTCGTACTCCACCGGCTGATAAGGGCTCCCACTCCACGCCTGCACAGCCAGTGCCTTAGCCCAGAAGTGATCCGCATGCCCGGTCTCCTCGGAGCGATCCGCGTCAAACCGGAAATGTCCGGTTGCCGTAGGATACCGCTTGATGCTGTGCAGGCTCTCCCTGATTACTCTATCCACCGGGATCGCCGAGAGCTGATCGTCGAAATTCTTTTTCAGCCCGCCCGCGAGGGCCTCTTTGTGCGCTGTAGTAAAATCCACGGCTTCAACCTTCCACTCCCCGAACCGCTCGACCGCCTCCTCCGCGATCTGCGCCCCGATGCCGGTGGCATCGATGCAGGCCCGGCGACAGGCAGGCAAGCTCAGGATCGACCAGAGCATCCGCTTCTGAATGAAGAACGGTTGCTTCTCCAGGTTGATAATAGCCGCCGTCCGCAGTCTCCCCTCGACCAGGTCGTCAACCCAGATAACCGAAAAATCCCTCTTTCTGGCCACATCGAAGCCGACATACAGCTCCCGGAAAGGTATCCATCGCAGAATGTCGAAAGCATCCCATGCCGGTTCTTTCTTGGTGAACAGATACTCCTGGTGATGTGCCTTCGCCCTGGCCAGCAGTACCTCTATCCATCCCGGATACGGATCGATGGTCTGATCCTCCACCGAGTTGATCAGATCATAGGTGATATAGGCCGTGGCTTCGTCCAGGAACTCACACATATACTCCTGCGCCCAGGCTTCATCATCCCCCAGGGCCTGGCGCAATTCATCCGGAGTGCAAATGGATCCATCCTCATTGCGCAGAATCAGCCCCTGGGCCACGGCATCCAGGATGGTCACCAGATGCTTGCTGTACCGTGGGTTTCCCCACAGGTCGTAAAACTTGTTTTTCTTCCCCTGGGGGGTGGAAATAACCCTGATCTTATACCCCCTGGTCACGGTCGGAAACAGGGCCGTCCAGATTTGCCTGCTGTTCTGGTGAAACGCGAACTCATCGAGCAGGATGTTAGCCGAATGCCCTCTGGCCGTAGACGGATTGGCTGGCAATCCGATGATTTTTGATTTATTGGGAAAATTGATCTCAAGCTGCTTGAACTTCTTATCTTCAAGCTCAAAGTCCGATTCCAATATCTCGCAGGCTTTCCCATAGGCCATTGCATGCATCTGGGCCTTTGCCATCAGCTCCTTCGACTGCCTCTCCCCTGCGGAGAGAAACACCCACCGGGTGCGGGTCTCACAGCAGTTATCCACAGCCTCCAGAGATGTGCCGAATGACTTCCCCGCCTGCCTGCTCCACATCCCGATCTTGAACCTGGCCGGGTCGGTGATCCACCGCTTCTGGTACTCGTACAGAGTAACCGGAGCATCCTTGCCTTGCACTTCGGCATCCAGGGCATCTATGGCTTTGACATCCTTCCTACTTAAAGATGCCATAAATTTCCTCCCGGATGGTTTTCAGCGTTTCCGGATCAAGGCCCTGCCTGCTTCGATCGGCGATGACGCCAAGGGATATGAGGGCTGCGTGAATCTGCTCCTGGCCATATTCCTCCAGGAGTGTGGAAAGATGATGCTCAAGTTTCTGGTTAATATTTGCAGGGTCAATGGATACAGGTTCCCTCGACTGCGCCGCTTTTTCGGCCTTCTCTTCCACTTTCTGGAGTGCCTGCTTGACTCTTGTCTCCCAAAGCAGCTTTTCCCGCTGGTTGCTGACGCGGCCCATCTTGTAGACGATATCAGCCACTTTGTCGATGGGCAGCTCTTGCAGCCGCTCCTGCATATCACAGGAAGTGATGAAGGAAATTAAATCCCCCTCGATCAAATTGGTGAGCAGCTTGCCGGTATTAACCTCCGGGTTCTCAGACGCCGCCCCGACGATGGCCTTTGACCATTCCCTGGTTTTCATCATGCGCTCTGCGGCCAGATCAAACTGTTCTTTCGACATCCGGTTATAACGACAGATCGCGGCACTGGATATCTGCTCCCCATAGACCTCAGCAACAATCCTGGATATCTCCTTATAGGCCACCCCCTGATTCATCAGCTCCAGGATTTTTTCTCTGGCCTGGGCCGACATCTCCTCCACCTTAAACCCCCGGCGTCCCGTTATCCTTTCCCCTTTTCTCAGCTTGCCCATAATATGCTTTTCCTCTGTGTCTCTGTGTCTCTGTGGTATCCTTTGCCTTTCACCGGCTGTGAGGAATCAGAATGCCGGGGTCTTCCGGTATATTCGCTTCCAATAGATCAATCCCCTTCGATACGATCCTGGCCACGGTCACTTTATTACTGCTGATCCTCTCATCACTCAATTCCTTCACCTCGACATACTCCTTCGATTCCAGATATTTTAATTGAGCGATGGTATCGGAGTCCGTTATGGGTATTCCGCAATTGCGGACAAAATCGGTAATGACCAGAACCTGGATATCATCCCCAGGATAAAAATTCAGACATTTCAGGATGAACCCTCTGGCCCGCTTGTGGATTATCGCTTCCATTTCATTCATTATTTTTTCTCCCTGCCCCATTGAAGGCTTTGTCGATAAAATCCATGATCTCTTTAAACTTAAACTCCAGGCTGCCCATGATCCGGATCAAATCCGGCTTGGTCACATAGTCCTTATAAACTTCGCTCTTCAATGCCACCAGGTCAGCCTCGATCCTTGCGAATCGCTCATCACCCTCCTGCATCCGCTTCTCGACCGAAGCCTTGTACTCCTCGATGGTTTGCCGGAGCTGCTTGAAGTAAAACGCTCCCATCGAGATAACGATTGCCAGGAGAAGCTGAAAAACAATCAGCACTACACCCCAGAACATGGTAACCAAACTGCCTTCAGGTATTTGCATGATTCCTCCGTTTTTTAGACGAATAGCCTTCGTATCATATCCATATTGATGTTGGGACACGTGATTGGACAGTTTTTCCCTTCCTCCAGCTCGTAGTGCCCGTAAATATCCTTTGGCTCCAGATCGAACTGGAGCATCAACTCGACGAGCAGGTCCTGGAGGGTTTCGAGAAGCTGCCTCGCTGAAAAAAGATGCCGCCCGATCAGGCAGACTCCTATGGAATCCTCGTTATGCCCCAGGCAGTGATTGCCGGGAACAAGGATGGACCGGCCAGGCTGCATCTGCCCATCCATTTTCGGAATGTAATCGCCGGTTGGTTTGAGATACCCATTGAGGATAATGAAGTGATAGCCAACCTCATCGATGCCCCGTTGCCGGTGCAGGTCAGTCAAATACTTTTTCTCTCCATATGCGCTGTCCGAGCAATGGAGAATGATTTTTTTTACTTTCCGGCCATTTGCCATAGTCTCTCCTTATTGTCATTCCCGCGAAAGCGGGAATCCAGTGTTTTATTGGATTTACTGAAGACTATAGCATATCCAAAAAAATCGTGTGTCCGCCGTTGGCAGTCGTTGTCAAAAAAAATGAAGGGGGGTGATTTTTTTTCTTGAAAAAATGTTGACAGGCAGGAATCAAATTTCCCCCCTCGCCCCTTCGGGGAGAGGGTTGGGGTGAGGGGGCGGTGGGTCTATTTGTCGAGAATTCAGGAGTCAGGAGTCAGAAGTCAGAATAAAGGCTATCTTTTCTTCTGACTTCTGACTCCTCCTCCCTTGACAGAACATCTTTTGCAGATCACCTTGATTAATGAATAACAGCAATCATGCACCCATCAATCATGCTGGCAGGGCTCAACCACTGGTAACTGCTGATATTTCTTATTCCTCCTGGCTACGCAAATCAGAGCCAGCCCCATACTGCGCACAGAAAGACCGTCCTTTACATGAGGGTCGGGCTCAATCAAAACCCTCTCCCCTTCCAGGAGAAGCAGGTCTTTATGGCAATATGTCCCGCCCTGAAATTTCACGGTGCCGTTTTTTACTATTCTTCCTTCCATGTAAGCTACCTCAAATTACTAAGGGCAAAGGCACAGGCATAATCACTTTGTGCCTCTGTGCCTTTGCCCTTTTGTGCCTGCTTTTCTCAATTCCGCATAGCCAGAGGGTTAACTCCATCATCAACCTTAACCGGCCCTACGGTGATATCAGAATGAAGAAATCTGGCCAGGTCTCTGATCCTGGCATTCCTGAGCCTGATTATTTCCTCCGCCGCATCAGTGAGACGCGCTATATCTCTGACAATTTCCTGCTTCTCTTGCTGCCAGTCCTTGTTCTTCATATCCTTACCTCTTTCCTTCCATCTCCCTGGCCACGCTCCTTGCCGTAGCTCACGTGGCGCAGGATGGAGACTTTTCGTGATATTCTTTCCAGCCTGCCCTCGACATCGTGCAGGAATATATCGAACGCCTCTTTACCGTGCTCGTCAGACATCAAGAGTATCAGCGCCCTGATATAACCCAACTCTTTATCCACATCGTCTTCCAGGGTACGCAATTTATCTCTCAGCCATTGATTACGCTGTTCCTGGTCCATTGCCCGGTCTCCTAGTAATCGTAAGGTTCCTGCATCAGCTCCTCGATGCCGTCTATAATGGCCCCGGCGATAATCATCATCGGCACCTCCCGGCATTGCAGCGGGCTGACACTGGCCAGGTCAAGAGCATCCTTGAGCCCGGCCAGGGCCAGGTGGAAATTGACGAACGCCTGCTGGAGACTGGCATGCGCCAGCTCCGCATTGGCGGATAACATTTCGCCATTGGTGGCGCTCAGCGGGTGAGCACACTTGGCTGATTTTATCTTGCGGGCTGTCTTATTCATGGTGTTTGGCCTCCTTCGGTGTTCCAGGGGTATAACTTTTGGTAGACACTCTTTCTTCTGCTTCCCTTTGCTTTTGCAATACCAGCCTGTTATAGCGACACAAGGCAGCGGCGGAGATTTTCTCGTTGAATTTCTCCATAATGGCTTCTGACACCTTTTCATACGCCATCCCCTGCTTGAGCAAGCTTATCGCCTCAGCTTTGGCATTCTCGGAAAGCTCATCGACCTTGAACCCACACCGGCCAGGAACCCTTTGCCCTTTAGGGAGATCATCATCCGGTGATGATGCCGTGCTCCTGATCTTAATCTTGGAAGTGCTTTTGGAAAAGGCAATCTCAACTTCAAACCCGGAATACTGCATAACTTCCCTGACAACCTCAATAGCTGTCTTCTCCGGATCAGGATTGAACGGCGTTGTTGCTCCTGGCATGGTATAGCTTCCGGTTTTGCGGAGTGAAGGGAGGACTTCGGATGTTACCCATTTCCGGAATGGTTTAGCTTCCGGTTTGTTCGAGCGAAGGATAAGCGTGTAAAGACCAGATTCGTTAATGACCAGCATTTCCTGGGTGCCGCCAAGGGTGTAACTTTTGGTTATACCCTTTTCGTCATCATCTAATCCTTGGAGTGCCTTGCTCGTGTTGGACATTTCCAACACCTCACATACATCCTTAGCCACCCACCAGGGAAGTCCATGCTCATCGATTGTTGTCCTTATTGCATGCTCTCCATAGTTGAAAAGCATTAACTGAAAGTTTTCCTTGCCGGGGGGATTGGATGAAGAGGAAGGTTGATCGTGCCCATCACTGGGCGGAATGCTTTGCTGCGTAGACATAGCTACACCTCCTTACAGTTGCGAGAATGCCCGCCAAAAGAGAAAGCCTGAGTGTTTGTCACGACCCTGTAAGGTGGCCGCCCCGGACCTCACGATCACGGGACACTCAGGCTTAATTTTTAGCGAATCACTCTCAATGCTTTGACAAAAAAAATAGCCTAAATCCGAGGCCAGCGGCCTTACAGTTTTCCCCGAAGCTATCGCTTCGAGGCATTTGACAATATCAATTATACTTCTTTGGCAAGATATTATCAAATAAAAATTTCCGGCTATTTTTGAGGAAGGGGATTGCTCGGATGCTATTCCGAGCTTCAATAACAGGGCTTCCAGCTCCGGAGAAATTTTTCCTTCTTCGGCATCCTTATGCATCCGCTTGAAGGAGAAATACATCCTCACCAGATCACGCTGCACCTTCCAGGAAATATCATCGGTGAATGGCTTTACTACCATCAGGTAGCCAGACTCGGTGAGAAAGATCATTGATCTATGTTGATCTCTTGAGTCCTGTGTTTGCTGGTAGTTTGAGATGTCCGTTTGGTGGACATCTAAAATTGGCTTCCATTCCTCATAAGGGAGATCGAAATAATCCTCCCCTTCGATGAATCTGCTCTTATGCCGGTAGAATGTTTTCCTGGCGGTTCCATCGACTCTTTGATGCAGATCATCCACCATGCGGAAGGTAACAACCGGATGATCCTGATAGGTGATAAGCTGGACATCCTTATCCATGATATGGATGGTGGCAGGAAGGTTTTGCCCATCACTGGGCGGAATGCTTTGCTGCGTAGACATACCTACACCTCCGTTGGTTAGTGAGAATGCCCGCCAAAAGAGAAAGCCTGAGTGTTTGTCACGACCACCAACGGACGGGCCGCCCCTAATCTCACGATGTCGGGACACTCAGGCTTGTTTTTTAGCGAATCAATCTCAATATTGCTTTGACAAAAAAAATAGCCGAAATCCGCGGCCACGGCCGTTGGTATTTTCCCCGAAGCTTTCGCTTCGAGGCATTTGACAATATCAATTATACTTCTTTGGCAAGATATTATCAAATAAAAATTTCCGGCTATTTTTCTTGTCGCCATGACTGCCATTTTCTTTTTTCTTGCAAGGAGAGCTGGCAGGCTTTATAATGCAGCTATCCTTGAATTTGTTAAACTATGTTTTGGGCTCGCTGGCAGCCTACTCCAGCGGGCCTTTTTTATTTCCCCCTTCCCCCCTTTCCCCCTCACACCGCCACCCTGCTCAGCGGCACTGCCCTGTATCGTGGATTCGTCAGCCCCTGATACCATTCATCGATCGTGACGCACTGGATCCTGCGGGCTGCGATGTAGTCGATCAGCGCCCGAAAGTCGGCGATTGCCCAGGTGTTGGCCCCGGCTGCCGCCTCCAAGGAGTGGCCGTGGAAAACAACAGTAGACTGCTGGGTGATCGCGTTATCCACCAGAGTCTTGGCTGCCGCCAAAGTCGTCCCGCTGTCGAGGGCCTTACTGTTGAGCAGCTTCAGGTTATCCACCGGCGCGTATTGGAGTGAGCTTCTCGTTGTCCGTCCCGTCAGAATGCCGCAGGCATCCATCGCCGCCAAAACATCGGCATTATACACTCCCCCTGGATAGGCCAGATAATACGCTGCCCTGGTATATCCCTGGGCAATCAGCCAGTCGGTACACTGCTGTATCTCGTCCTCGATCTGGGCCTGGGATAGCCCGGTCAGATAATCCGGAGCGCCCGGATGGGTGTAGGTATGGTTTGCCAGAGCCCACCCGGCATCGTACAGTTCATCCACCTGAGCCAGGGTCATATAGCCGTCTGTCCCAACCAGGGCAGGGACCGTGTACAGTGTCCCCGGCACTCCTCTGGCGGACATATAGGAAAACCCTTCGCTATAGGCTGATGTCCGCCCATCGTCGAACGCGATAATACACCTGGGAAGCTGCTCGGTTGAGTGCCTGAACTCATCAATTGAGATGCTGGCTGTCTGGCCTGTTTTAGCCACAAGTTTGATATACATCCTGATTATGGCATTCCAGGTTTCCCCATTCACTACTGTCCACCGGCTTCTTGGTATGACAAGGTGTGTCCAGCCCTCGTCGAGCAAATCAGCGCCACTGAGAGATAAGTTCATGCTTTTGCTCAGATCTGAGGTCGAGGTAAGCTGTATTAACACCTCGTTTACCGTAGTTGATGGCACGGAATGGGAATAAAACCATATATGCATCGCTTTACTCGCCGCCCGCAGATCCACTGCCGCAGGTAAAATTTTCCTGGCCATGATCCACGATCCCGGCGTGGTCACGCTTAATTTGAGCGACTGGCTGCCAGTCCGATACTGACTGGTATTGGCCGCTATCGTTCCATCCGTGCCGATCGTGGTGAAATCGCCGACAGCCTCAAAATCCTCAAAGAGAATGCCATTGCTCACCATATAATTTTGTGGTAACGATGATCGCGACATGATTCCTCCTACAGATTCATCGGCGTGACCTTGCAGGTCAGTGTCCCGTCAGTCGTTCTGGTAGCCTTGATCTTCACGTAATTCGGAATGCCGCGAAAATAGTAGGTATAATTGCCATTGGCATTGAGCACGGGCGTTTTCATCTGAGTAAAGGTACCGTCATCCTTTGGAGCATAACAATTCCCGAAGTCCCCGCCTGATATGGCGTCACCCAGAATTTCGACCAGCCAGTTACCGGACACAATACCCGTAACCGAACACTCCACCGAAATTGCATTAAATTTTCGGCAGTCAATCTCGCTGCTTGTGGCAGTGGCTGTAATGGCATTATGGGCGACTACCACACCCCCCTTGCTCATTTTGCTTACATCGATGGTGTCATATTCATCCGACAGCCTGGTTGTCAGGCTCGCCGGAATCGGATTGCTGTCCATTACCTCAGCATCTGCAATCACTGGCAGCACGCCGACCGGCAGTTTATTGGAAGTCTTCATCTCTTCTTACCTTGCCTTTCCTTTCTTTCTCATTCATCTTAATCCTGACCTGTTTTATTTTGTTCTCGATCTCCTCCGACGGAATCCGGACGGTCTGTCCGATCCGTATTGTTCGGATCCGCCCCTCCCGGCTCCAGCGGTAGATCGTCCGAGTTGATACCTGGAAGAGTTTTGCCGCCTGGCTGATGGTTAAAAATTTTTTCGGTTCTCTATTCATTCTATTCATCCTATTAATTTAATCCCTTTGCTCCTGGGGCTCTCGTCTCAAGGATGAGCCGGTGATTTGATAGGCGGTGCATATTTCGTAGAGTCGATCCACGGTGTCCCTGCTAATTGTGGATCCCAATTCTTCTACCGACTTTGAGGTAGTAAAGAGTATTGCCAGATTGTAGTTATAGCGGTAATTGATAATTCCATACAGCTCCTCGCTGGCCCAGGGGGATAGCTTACGCTGACCGATCTCGTCCAGGCCAAGCACCCCAGCCTCTTTCGCCTCCAGGATCAGCCGGGAGTACTCCGGAGTTCCCTCGTCACCGAAGGCGCTTTTGAGCTGGGTGTAGAACTCCGGGAGATTGATGAACAGACATTTAGCTCCGCGTTTCATCAGCTCCAGCATGACGGCACACATATAGTAGGTTTTTCCGGTGCCGGTGCTGCCGATTAACCCAAGGCCATTTTTAGTGGTCAGTGGACAGTGGTCAGTGGCCAGTTTTTCTCTGTGTCTCTGTGTCTCTGTGGTGTCCTTTACTCTTTTCAGGTAGTCAAGACATACCGGAATAAACTGCCCTTCATACGCCGATTTCCCGGTCGGCTGCAAACTCGCCCCCCAATACCTCGGCGGGATCCGCGAGGCTATCAGCCGTTGCTGCCAGATTTCGCGGTTTTTTTGCTCCGCCTCAGCGGATTCCCTGCAGGTGCAGGGATAAAGCCTGATGGTCATGCTTGCCCGGATCAGGATATTTTTCACCTCAGATTCCCTGATCGCAGTGAAATCAACCTCCGGTTGCCTCGGCATGGCCCCGCAGAATGGACACGGCACATCCTGAGCCGGGACAAACTCGACAGGTGAGCGAGGGTCTTCTATCTGCCCTTGGCCAGGCAATTTGCCCTGATCAGAACACCCTTCTAAGGTTTGGCCCTGGCTGTCCTGCTGGCCTGGCTGTCCCTTTGATTTGCCTTTGCTCCTGTTCCTGTTGGACATTTCTTTCCTCTTGCGGTTGCTCCTGCGGTTGCTTTTGCTGACCACTGACCACTGGCCACTGACCACTCTCCACGCTCTCCACGCTCCCCACGCTCTTCCTGGCCTGCTTTTCCCGTTCATGGATCAACGTATTCTTCAGCCCCTCAATGGCATCACTTGCCCGCTTCAAGGTTAAAAACCGGAGGTCTTCGGCCTTGTAAAACTTCTTCAGATAGTGCCGAAGGCCGAACGCTACGACATCCCGATCATCGATCGGCTGCCCTTTGAGCTGAATATACTGCACAAACATCCACTCGATATACCGAAGCTGGGCCGGTGTGGCCATCCCGGCCCGCCCGGCGTATTCGTCGTATTTTTTTGCGGCCGCACTACCCTCTTTCTTTCTGATCTCGAATCCGCACGCCTTGAGATGATCGAGCACCGCACCGAACCTGCTCCTGGGCAAATCCGCAGCCGATGACACCCCGGCTACGTTCTGAAGCATGTCGCGGTAGGTGTCATCATCGAGCCGAAGCTCCTGCTTTGCAACGTGCAGCAGGGCAAGCTGGGCCTTGCTGCAAAAGGTTTTATCCTCTGTTTTTTGGTGGTGTTGCCGTGGTTTTCTTTTTTGGTTTTGATGGTTCATGATCTTTTCCCGCTTAATACTACAACGAGACTTTCAAAATGTCATTCCCGCGAAAGTGGGAATCTCTGCGCTATTTAATATTTTTCCCGCAGAGACGCAGAGGCGCAGAGAATGACCAAAAAAGAAATCCTCCGCGCCTTTGCGTCTCTGCGGGAGATCATTCTTACATGTCTCGTTGTAATATTAATCGATATTCCACTATACCCACTTTCTCAACCTAATCCCTCTCCCCTTTTAAAAGGGGAGAGGGCAGGGTGAGGGGTTTTTCAGGTTAAATCCCTGATATTGAACTCCGTCGTTTCATAATAGGGCAAATCCCTGACTTCCCGTTTAGCGCCAACCTGCCTGAGCTTTTCATCAGCCCAGTCTTCCATAACTTCCTTCCTCAACTTCTCCTCCACCTTGATGGCCTCGATATAGCCAAACTCCTTACACCATTTCAGCGTGTCCTTGCAGGCCCTGATCTTGGTTGACTTCCGGAAGCCGATAGTGCCATAATTCAGTTCCTGACTCCGTTTTTCCGTGAACAGGCTTGCCTTGTTCTTCGCCATGAAGGACGCCAGTTCCTCCTCGATTGCACCAATCTGCTCACGAATCGGATTGGCCAGTTTGAGCTTTTCCTCCACGATCAGGTCAATGGCCTTTTCTGCATCGGCCTCGATCCCTTTGAGATTCCGCATCATATCAGCCAGTCTGTGCAGAGCTTCGTCAGCCTCCGCCAGGGTGGTAATGGGCTCCGCAAAAACCTTCTTTTCCTTCACTGCCGCCGTCTTGCTCATTTTCCCGCTCCGTATCTTGCTCTATTCGCTCTGTTGACTGCATTCCCTTCCATCGATGCGAGCAGTTCTTCCGGCACACCGTCTTTCGCAAAAACAGCCGATAAATCTGTGTCCTGGCTTGCCTGGAGAAGCTTGGTATAGTACAATTTTATTGCGATCCTGATTGCATCGAGATGGAGATAGACTTCCTGGAGATATTTCATCTTGTCATCGTCGCGGACCTTATGGATGACCAAATTCAACCACTGGATTTTACTGATACAATCTTCATAGAAACCATCCAGAATCCTGCGGATGTTCTCGATCCTCTCGGCTTCCAGGAAATCGGGGGCTTCGAGGGCTTCGGCTATGGCAGGCGGAGTTTCCTGGACATCCTTGGACAAATGAGGCTCCGTTTGCTCTTGTGCAGCCATTGCCCCCTCTTGAGCTGGTTCTTCCGGCTGTTCGGGAAGCCGCGTGCGATTACCATGAGATTTCCCGGCATTCTGCTGTACCGGATTGCCGTCCGGTGCAGCAGAGGAAGGCGCTGCTTCATCGGCGCCGGAAGTGGGAGCGTGCTGCGGTGGCACTGCCTCGGTAAGGATAGCCGGGAGAGTGCCGCCCGCAGCCTCAATTTTCTTTCTGTATTTCGAGGGAGCCATATACAGTGGTTCAGGTCGTTCAGCCCCCTCGCACAGAGAATAATATACATGCCGCCAGTCGGTTCCATGCCCCTTCATATGCCGTTTCACTATTCCCCGCAGATATAGGTACATCAGAAACTTCCTGGCATAGACATAGCTGGCATTGTTACAAATCACGCACAGGTCCCTGATCTCAAATGACCCGTGCTGGGAAAGCACCCGGACGCCGTGCCATAGCTTCTCGGCTATCTTCTGAGGGCGTTGCTTTGTGGCTTTAGAGCTGGCAGCCGTATTTTCTTCCTCACCAGCCTGTATTTCTCCCGTGACTCCCTTCTTTTCTCCCTCGCCCCCCTGGGGAGAGGGCCGGGGTGAGGGGTTCTCGTTCCCTGCAACCTCCTGGGATAGTGTTTCTTGTCTCAATTCTTCCGGTGATGCCGGTAACCTGAGCGTTTTTCTCATTTCTTCCGTCTCCTTGTAACCCTATAACCATGTCTTTACTGATCACTGGCCAATAACCCTGGCCACTGACCACTCATTCTCTTACGCTGCCTTCCGCTTCAGCACTGCCCTGGTCGTCATCTCGACCATCTTGCTCGATACGGCAGCCGTGCTGTTGGCCCTGGCCATTCTCTCCAGGTGCGAGAGAGCCACGATGATGTCCCGGAAATTCCCCATCGTATTGGAAAACAGTTGCTCTGCGGTCCGCTCGTCGATCTGGAGATCGCATAGCTCCAGTCCCAGCATCGTGATTTCCTTAGCCGAAAGCGGCTGATAAACTACCTGCTGACTGACCCGGCTCCAGAATTGATGATGCCGCATCAATTTCTTTTGAATCTCGTCCATGCCCACCAGCACGATCGGAATGTCCGTCTCGTCGTGCAGGTCCCGGAGCGTATCGAGCAGCTTCCGGTCGCGGACCAGATAGTCGGCCTCATCGATGAACACCGTGCATTTCACCTGGGTTACCGCATTTTGCAGATCGAGAAACTTATCCTTGATCCTGGGCAGACTCAAGATATTAAGCTCCTTCCCGATCGCTTCCAGCATCCAGGATGTCGTCCAGGTGGCTTTTGCCCGCAGATAAATGCTGTTTGTCTGGCAAACGTGCCACTGAATAGACTTGGTTTTCCCATACCCTGCCCCCCCGTAGACCAAACCAAGTCCAGGTACTCCTGTATCCCGTTTCTCCAGGGCAGCCACTGCCTCCTGGAGCCGCCTGACATTTTCAGTCTGTACAAATTTAGGCTTCATTCTCCCCTTTCACCTCCTTCCTTCCTCGATTCAGGGCTATCACTCACTTAAATATCCAGTGAGCAGGTTTCCTTCACTTCTTCCGCTCTCTGCCGACTTTCCCGCCTTGTCCATTGCCGCTTATTACGAATGGCACTTACATAAGAATTAGTAATTCTCCCGCAGAGACGCTGAGACGCAGAGGATATCATTGAAAAGTAAAAGTAAAATAAGTTCCTCCTTGTGCCTTTTTACTTTTTGCTTGCTTCCAGGCCGTTGACACATCGATATATCCCGACTTTCATCAGGACCTTGCCGGATTGGTTGTTCTCTGCGTCTCTGCGTCTCTGCGTCTCTGCGGGAGATCTTTTTTCCCTGTGTGCACTGAAATCTTTTCAACTTTCTCCATCCCCTCCACCTCCTTTCTTCTTAATGGTCAGTGGCCAGTGGTCAGTGAAAGACCTGCTTTTCTCCTGACTTCTGACTTCTGACTTCTCTTAATATTCAGCAGATTTCCCGGTTAAAAGGTCCACCATCCAGAATTTATCCACCTTCCGGAAGTCGATCTCCTCCAGGTAGTTAATGACAAACTCTTTTATATCTTTCCCTTTAATCCAGTACATATCCCCGCCCTGGCTTTCCAGCCGCCCGGTTCCTCTCCGGCCAGCCTTGAGGTAGCCCAGGCGGATCCACCTGGTGATGACTTTGACATCGACTCCGAAGCATTCCGCCAGGTCGGTCGCGCTCTGGCCTTTTAAATTCCGGAGAAACCGCATTCGCTTCCGCTTGACGACTATCCCATAAACCGAGCGATGAAATCCGGCCCGTCGTAAATGCTTTTGAATCACTTCCGGATTTTTATGGGCTTGATGCTCCAGGATATTCAGCTCCTCCGGTGACCAGTCAGGCTCCTTTTTCCCTTTGGTAATCAGGCCCAGGACCTGCGCTCTGCGGGTGATTTTCCATCTGGGAAATCCCAGCCGGTTCGCCAGATCGCGCACCGGATGATTGCCGAGCGTACAGGATTCCATCCCAACCTGCTCAGCATAAGCCTTGCGGATCATGGCATCGATTGCCGGAGTGATCTTGAATTTTTCAGGCTTGCCGCCTCTCATCTTCCACCCCCCGCCGCTTTCTTCATCTGATACATCCTGGCCAGCGATTCGTAATAGTCCCTGTTTCTCTGATAGAGCTCCGTTTGCTCATACCTGGCCATATGCTCCCGGTCCTGATCCGTGACCATCCCGGCATTTCCCTCCAGGATGCGCTCATAGCACCACTCATACCGCTCGCGGTCCGAGCCGAATAAATCCGGACGTCTGACCGTCGTCGCCGTATCCTGCCTTTGCTGACCACTGACCACTGACCACTGACCACTCTTCTCTACCCCTTCCGTCCCCATTTCCTCCACGGCATCGACAATGGCCTGATACCGGTTCAGGTCAAGGGTTTCGCTCTCCGGCCCGCGGATCTGCACGGGCTTTTTCTGCCCGGCCTGTTTCAGCCGCTCCTGCATCCGCCAGTCTTTGTCTTTCTCGTAATCATAGCCGTGGTCTCTGGCCAGGTCGGAGTTGAGTGCGTGCTGAGCAGCAATGACCTGCTCGATATGCTTTGTTTGCCTGTGCTGTGCCTTCTTGATCTCACCTGGAGTTAATCCTGCCGCTGCCGGGTCCCTGGCTATACAGATAAATCTGGCCTCCGATTTCCTGATTACCGTATGAATCTGCTCAGGTTGACCCTCCGAGCCCTGGACAGCATCCGGGCCGGGGCTGTTCTTTGGCTCAAAAATGTAGATTTTGGAAGCATCCTGGAGGTCAATCCGAATTTCCAGTTTCTGGCCTTCATAATTTACCAGGTCAGGGGCATAGTACAGGCAGTTGTTATACCTGACTGTCTCCTTCCGGACCGTGGCCGGTTTTGCAGGCATAAGCAGGATATCGAGCTGCCGCTCCTCCACCCTCCTGGCCACCCAGCCGGGCATATGGAACGCTTCACGGGGCCGCATGCCGTTAAGCCCTGCATGAGGATTTTCTTCATAGATGTTGGCCAGATAATTATTGAGCAGTACCTGAAATTCCTCCGCAGTGTACTTCTCGATGATAACCGGTGCCCGATTGACTATACTGTTCCCGGTATACCCGGATAGCTCTGACAGCAGCCCCTCGGATAAGGTCCGGAAAAACCGCTCCACATGCGGCTTTTTCTCCGGCGTATAGGGCGGAAGCTTCGGCGTGCTGATTCCAAGCTCATCACAAATCTGATTGACCAGGTTAGCCTGGTAATCGAGGCCGTTATCCCGCAATATCTCCTTCGGAATCCCCCAGGCCAGGAACCCGGCCCGCAGTGTCTGCGCAATCCCCCAGGCGCTGCTCTCCGGGAACATCCGGACAATGGCACGACGGGACCGCACGTCCACCAGGGCTATGAGCTTTTGCCTCTTGCCATCCTTGCAGATAAGATCAGCCGGTGAGGTGTCGATCTCCCACCGATCGTTCGGCCAGCACACCTGCTCGCTGGCATTGCCGATGGCCAGTCGATGCTTCCCCTTCCATTTTGACCTGCTCTTCGAATGCGACAGAATATAGTCAAACGTACTTTTATGCATCTTCCAAAGCTGATTTACATACCGCTGAATGGTCGGGTAACTCGGAATTTTTCCCGTGGAGGAAATAGCCGCCAGGCTCTGCGGCCTCTGAAGCTGGAGATATTTGTATATCGCCGTGGTCTTCCGGCGCGGATTCTCGAAGATCATGGCACATATTTCCTTCTTTGCCTGCTCTGAAAGAATCGGCTTCCTCCCCACGACCTGCCGCGGCTCCCCGCTCTTCGATTTCCCTCCCAACACCCCGGGCAAGAGACCCTCGACGCCGGCAGAAGCATACGCACTCCGCCAGCGGTAGTACGTGCCCAGCGACACCGTGCCTACTATTTCGAGGGTCTCCCGCCTGACCCAGACGGGGGGGAGTTTGTCCGGGCTTGCGGGGTTATTTCCGTATCCAGATGGTGATGATGCTGGCATAGCAGATGTTCTATCTGATGCTGTAGCATCTGCCATAGCAGATGATGAAGCAACGGTGTCCCGGAGGGAGTGGGTGCAAGAGCCTCCCTCCGGGAAATCAGCCCGGATGGAGGGAAGGAAATTTGAAGCTCCATCCGGGTCAGATGAAGTATTGGAAAGTATGGGCAGACGGCCTTTTGCTCTGCCCCCGAGGGCCTGTCCCTCGATGGTATCCATACTATCAGCGATATCTGCACAAAAGCGAAACAGGCTGCCATCATTGAAGGCAGCTAAAAATTGTTTGATCAACTGTACCTTATTCAGGTCAGAATCGGCTGCCGTCCTCGATGCGATCAGCCTGGCCACCGACACCACCACCCGCTCACGCTCGCGCGCGATGAGCCATGCACTGCCGGTCGTCTGTGTAGCCTGCACCGGCGCGGCATGCCTCGACGCTGCCTGTAAGGATTTAACGCGCTGCGAGCTGGTTATCTGTGTCATCTGCACCGGCGCAGCCTGTAAGGACTCAACGCGCTGCGAGCTGGATGGTGAGCTGGTTATTGATGGTGTCAATGAATTAGCGGTTTCAGCCGGGGAAGAACCTGCCGAAGATGCCGAAGGAAAAAATTCTGATTCTGATAAGGATGTCGCTTCTGATGTAACTTCCAAAGATGAATATGGAGATGAAGACATCTCCAATTTCCTTGAGGTAGATAAGGCCAGAAAATTGGCTGATAAGGTTGAGTTTTGGCCAATATTGAACAGGAAGACCTTCCCCCCGCAGCTTTTTCCCTGGCCTTTGACCTGCCGGTAAGGGAAAGTCGTTTTAGCCCAGAGGAAAAATTTTCCCGATCTATACTGCTTCCCAACTAATTTCGCCAATTCCTGGCGGTTTACCCATAGCTCCATGTTTTCACCCTAACCTGGGTTAAGCCTTAAGCCTCAAAATCCCGTAAATCCAAATCACTCTTGGCCTGCTTAATCCCCTCCATTTTCTTTTTCAACTCCTGCTCTTCAGTTTGAAGTCTAAGGCTGATTTCAGAAACGACCATTTTGATCGAAGGGAGAAACATGGAAATTAATTGCTGGTCCTTGGAAAACTCAATCAAATAGGGTAAGAGAGCTGCCGGAAAAGGAACTTTCCCTTCAGCCATGTCATACAGGGCTCTAATCGAATACTCGATACCTTTTTGGTGGAGAAAATCCTGGAAACCCCTGACCGAAAGATCGTGATCTCTTGATTTCCCCTTTCCATAAACGAAAATCCGATATAAGTGATTGACTGCAAATTCTTGGTTTATATGCTTCATATCGCCTTCCTCAGTTTCCTTACAACACACTTCTCTGTAAATGCAATGTTGTCTTTCACACATTTGCATCCCCTTTTCTCTCCCTTAGTTGTTTTATTGTGTTGAAGTAACTTTTTAAACATGATAAATTTAATAACGTTAAGAAAACGAGCCAAGGAAGCTTAATACTTAATTATCCGGCCAGAGCTTTTTAACGGGAATTCCTAAAAAATTAGCTATCTGAGCCCTGACCCTTGGTCTCCGTCTGAGGTTGTTAATTGCTTGAGCCACGGTTGTACGATGCACCCCTAGCTGTTTCGCAAGTTCAACCTGAGTAATTCCCCTTCTTAGCAGGATTACTTTAATTTCTGTAGGTGTCATCGCACTCTTTTTTGTGTCCTGAAGGCAACATGTGTTGCCAGTAAAAATTTAAAAACAATCAGCCTGCACCAGCTATCAGAGCAAAGGGTAACTGGTGTTGCTCCTATAATAATATATCACTATAGAGATAATGTCAACTGATAAAACCCAAAATAGCGATAACAATTCATTTAACACCCGGCTGGTAAAACTGCTGTCTGCCTGTAAATTGTCCCAGCTATCGCTTGCAAAAGCAATAGGTATATCTCAATCAATTATCTCTGAATGGATCAGCGGGAAAAAAAATCCTCGACTACCAGCTCTTGAATCTATCGCAAAAGAGACAGGGGCTAACCTGAACTGGCTAATCCTTGGGGAAGGCCCCATGTTTCGTGAAGGTGCAGGTATAGAAAAAACTATCCCTACCGAAAATTTACCCAAAGAACAATTTAAACGCTGGTTAGACGAATTCTGGTTAGAAGCTGATCCAGATCAAAGAACCTGGCTCAAGGTCGAGTTGAGGGAAAAAATCCCCAAGTTTGCTGATTGGCTAAAAAAAATGGACGAACGCCAGGAAGGAGGCAGTCGTCAAGTGGGGTAAATTGGTGATTTTCACTAATTCACAATAAATGATAATTAGTAATTAATAAGATCATTTGTCACCTTTCCCTTATTAACTGCAATTTATATGCACTAGCTCTAAATATTTATTTTTGAAATCAAATCTATAAGTTTTTCATACACTTATCATTTCATCGACTGTCAACGGAAAATAATAAAATCGGCCAACTTTTTGGCCGATTTTTCAAAAAAAAAAAAAAAACAAGCGTAATGCTATGATTTTATTTAAGTTTTATTAATAGCTAAAAAGTTGGCCGATTTTATTAATACCTCGATAATTACCCAGTTAACATACTAATTTATTTAGACTTTTATTGATGGCCACTCACTACCGGACACATTTTTAGAAATAGATTGAGAACACATTAGCTGTCGCTCATGATATACTCTAAGTAATTGAAAAAATAATTAAAAAGGAGTATATCATGAGCGACAATATGAGAACATATA